>CANPWC010000008.1 GCA_947581905.1 uncultured Acetatifactor sp. | reverse complement strand
GCTGGCCGGGTCCGTATTCCACAATTCATATTCATAATGCCGCCTGTCCAAGAAGCCCGCTTCATCCCCCAACCCGTAGAAATGCTCCGAGCCTTCCATCTTCTTCACGATCCAAAACGCGAACGCGTCCTCTTCCCCGCCGCTTTCCACAGCGCCATCCCCTGACGCGGTCCCACCTGATGCGGCGCCTTTCAACGCGTCCTCTTGCAAAGCCGCATTCTTCCTTCTGGCCGCCTCATAGCTTCCCCGCGGCAGCTTCTTACGCTCCCCGCGATAATCAATACAGGCCGGCTTGCCCTCCCGGTCATAGAAGTCCACCCGGAAATCGTCCCCGATCCAGACATTCACCTGGCTGGTGCGCACCCACAGCCCATCGTCCCCCGGTCCTACGATAAGTTCCACGGGGACCTGCTTGTCCCCTTCGATGGATTTTGAACGCAGCGCCTCGGATTCCAACGCGCAGAAGACCCGGATGATGCCTGGCGTGACCGCCACGACCTGCGCATCCCTTTCCTCATAATGTAAAAGCACCCTGGAGCCATCCACCTGATACCCTGTCAGCTTGCCATACTTCATCTGTTCCCACTCTCCTTATCCTGCGCCTTGGGACCCCTATCCCTCGGCTTCTGACCGCTTCTTTCCCACTGGCAAGGCCGCCCGCCCTGGTCCTGCCGGGGACGACGCAGGCCGCCATTGCCGCAAGGCGGCACATGCCGCCCCATAATATCCTTGCCTTTATTATAGCGGCTCCGCTTTCCAAAATACTATAGAAAAAAGCACTTGAAATGTGCAAAATATTGCTGTACACTAAAGCCACTACAAAACGCCCCGCGACATATGGCGCAGCGATATATGGCATGGCGATATATGGCATGGCGATATATGGCATGGCGACATATGGCATGCCGTCATCAGATGCCGGAAAGGAGCCGCATGGCACTAACGAACAAGACCTGTCTGGGAACCGAACAAAGCGCCGTCTATACCGGCGCGGTCACTGCCTCTTTCATCCCCATCATGGCGGGCATCACCTATCCCGACCCGAATTATGTCATCTACCGTTCCAACGCAGACATCTATGTGTTTGAATCGGTATTGGAGGGAAAAGGCTTCGTGCGCCAGGACGAAGAAAGGGCCGAGGTCCGCGCCGGGGACGCCTATCTGCTGCAGCCGGGCAAGCTGCACCATTATTACCCGGATCCCCAGACTCCTTGGAAAAAGATCTGGTTCAACTGCAAAGGCAGCCTGGTACGGCACCTGCTGGCGGATTACGGCTTGAACCAAACCCTGGTTTTCCCGGGCTTCGGACAGGGGGAAGCCCTCCAGGAAATCCTGGACCTCATTTTAGCCGATCCCACCCAAGGCAGCCAACAGATCGCGCTTTGCCTGCACCGCCACATCCAAGCCCTCGCCAACCTCCACAAGCAGGAAATGTCGGAGCACGCCCAGGCGCTGGTCATGAAGAACTACATCGAACAGAACCTGACCCGCGCCCTCCCCATCGATGAGGTGGCAAAAAGCGCGCACCTCTCCACTTCGCGCGCGCTGCACCTGTTCAAGGAGGTTTTCGGCATCCCCCCATACCGCTATTACTTAAGCCAACGGCTGGAACTCGCCCAGTCCTTCCTTCTAGACACTAGCCTGTCCATCCAGGAAATCGCCGACCGCTTAGGGTTTGAGGACTATCATCACTTTTCCACTTTTTTCAAAAAAGAATGCGGCCAGTCGCCTTCCCGGTTCCGCAGGGAGCGAGGGGGGAACGGATGACGGGAAAACAAATAAATCCGGACGTTGGCATACGCCAACGTTCGGATTTATTATGAAGTGGAGTAAAATATGCGAAAACAAAACGTGGAGATAATGGGACTCGAACCCACGGCCTCTTGCATGCCATGCAAGCGCTCTCCCAACTGAGCTATACCCCCAAGGGACTTTTCCTGGAACCACACTTAGAATATCATATTTTTTCCGGAATGAAAAGGGGTAATTTTATTTTTTTTGCAACAATTCATTTCCCTTGGGTTTTTGGAGCGCCTTTCGGATTGCGGATGCCGCTTCCCCTACGCGCCGGGATGCCATGACGCTTCCTTGTGCCGCATAAGGGAACAAAAAGACCACATAGGAAAGCACATACCTTCCTTTCGCCTCCCACAGCAGGCTAAACAGGAAGCCCCCCAGCACCGCAAGCAGGCACAGCTGCGTCCACAGGTCCTCTTCCTGCCGGAAAGATGCCAGGACATAATACAGGGAAAAGAAGTATACGGCGAACTGAAAATAGTTGAATACACGGCATAGAAGGTCCCCCGCCTTCGCAGAGTATACGGCGTCCGTAAGCGGAGAGCCCAACTGGGACGCATTCCGCCCGGTCAAAGAAAGGCTGGAATAACTGGGTTCCGCCCACTGCTCCAACGCTTTCCGCCGGAAAAAGTCGAACAGGGAACGGGGGCTGTCCAGGTATGACGCAAGCCTCGCCCGGATTTCTAACTGGGACTCTTCCCGCACTTTCCCGGCATCCCCGTCCCATTTCCCCCAAAGATGCTCGGAATAGCCGTTGAACGTCCCGGCAGCGCTGGGCTGGTCCTGCAGGCCCATGGCGATCCAGGCCTGTGCCGGCATGCCGTCCCCGATCTCCTGCCCGGAAGCGGCTTCGTATCCCCATACCACGGCCCGGGAAGATAACAAGGGAAGCGCCACAACAAGGACGCCCACCGCAAGGAGGCGCGCCTTCTTCCTCCGAAGCCCGCTTAGGACGCACACGATGGCGGCCGCGATCAGGAAAATGATGGAATTCATCCTGACAAGCACGGCGACGACCGAACATGCCCCCGCCATCACCAGATAACGGGGCTTCCCCCCTTTTTCCCAACGAAGGAGCCCATATGCGCATGCCAGGCAAAGCGCGATGGAGCAAACATCCCCATACACATAGGTCACATACAAATGCATCGGGACGAAGCAGGCGGCTTCCCACAGGCAAAGCAGGCTTGCCGCCGCGTCCTCAAACAGTTCATCGGCGATCCGATACACGAAAAAAAGGATCAGGCAGAGGAACAGCACATTCGCGTACTGGACCACCCGATAGCTTTCCCAGATCGTAAGCAGCACGCTCTCCACCAGGATGAGCCCATACTGCTGCACATACATCTGGCAATAATAAGTGGAGCCGATCGCGGAGAAATCGCCGGAGCGAAAATCCAGGGCGTTATAATACACCTGTAGCTGGTCCCAATAGGGTAAAATAGGGCTGACCGTCACCCAGGCGGCCAGCAACACGCCCACCAGGGCGATCGTCCCCAAGGCCAGGATGCGCACAAGACGCCGCTGCCCCTTTCCCCCATCCCGCGTAACCCACTTCTTAACCAAGGAAACAAGGGCCAAGACGAAAACCGCCGCCAAGAGGTTTTTCCAAGGGGAGTCCCCATACTCGTAAATCGCCTCCACCGTATAGTCCGCCGGCATGCGGAACGTGGAAAACGCCGCCCCCAGGCATAATAGCCCCAGCACGGCCGCCAGAAACACCTTGATCGATCTTACGCAAAACTTCTCCACGAAAGCCATGGCCCATTCCCCTTAACAATTCATGCTATCATTATACCACTCTTTCAGCAAGAAATCCACTTTTCTTTCAAGCCCGCCCGGCGTGAATTTCAAGTCCGCCCGGCGCAAAGCTGCATGACAGCCCCTTATTTTTCGTTCTACAGATTGCCTTCTGGCTTTTCCAATGCTATAATCTTAAGGAAAGGAAACCAAAAGGGCGGCATGGCGCGTAAGCCGTCCTTCTATTCATATCATAAGGCAAGGAGGATGTCTGGATGGCGGAGCATAAGAAGATCGTGATCCCGGATGGAAAGATTTGTGATTACGTGGATGGGAAATTCCGAAACGATACGCCGGAGGAATATGTCCGCCAGACGATCGAAAAAAGGCTCATCAACGAGCATAAGTACAGCCCCTCCCAGATCAAGGTCGAATATACGCTGCAGGTCGGTTCCCGCAAGCCGCGGGTCGACATCGCGATCTGGGACAAGGAGGCCGAACAGGTCCAGGGCGGCATTAAGCTCATCATTGAATGTAAGAACGAGACCGTCGACGCCAAGAACGCGAAAGACGGCATATCCCAGCTGAAATCCTATATGTCGGTCTGTCCGAACTGCGAATGGGGGATGTGGACGAACAGCGTCCAAAAATACGTTTTCAAAAAAGATGCCGACGCGGCCGGGAACATTATTTTCCTGGAATACAATGACATCCCCTCATCCGACGGCGACTTGGACGAGGTGAACCGGCCGACCCGCAAGGGTTTGAAGAACGCTTCCGGGGACAACCTTCTCTTTGTGTTCAAGACCTGCCACAACCACATCTATGTCAACGACGGCATGCAGAAGCAGCCGGCTTTTTTCGAGCTGCTGAAAGTGATCTTCAGCAAGATCGAGGATGAACGCAACATCCCGAAGCCTTTGGACTTTTATACGACCTCCGAGGAACGTTCCAACCGCGACGGGCAGCTCACCGTCCAGAAACGGATCTCGAAGATCTTCGAGCGGGTCAAGAAGCGCCATGGCAAGATCTTTGACGCAAGCGACGAGATCAAGCTGACGCCCCGCAGCCTGGCCTACATCGTCAGCGAGCTTCAGGGCTATAGCCTTTTAAATACCAACATCGACATCAAGGGAAAGGCTTATGAAGAAATCGTGGGCGCCAACCTCCGCGGCGACCGCGGTGAATTTTTCACGCCCAGGAACGTCATGAAAATGACCGTGCGGATGCTCAACCCGAAGCCGAACGAACGCGTTTCGGACACCTCCTGCGGGACCGGCGGCTTCCTCACCACAGCGATGACATACGCCATGGACCAGCTGGAAGAGGAATTCTGCGCGGATATGGGCGTGGAGCGCGCGGACTGGAGCGCGGACGATATCCGCATGTTCCAGGACAAGGTCTCGGAGATGGCGGGCAGCAATTATTTCGGCTTCGACATCAACCCGGACCTGGTAAAGACCACCAAGATGAACATGGTCATGAACAATGACGGCAGCGGCAACATCCTGCAGACCAATTCCCTGCTGCCCCCGCATGAATGGACCGACGATTTTAAGTCTAAATTGGCGGAAGCGCTGGGGATTCCCAAGTCCGCCATCCGCAACCATGAAACCCTGGAATTCTTTGACGTGATCGTCACGAACCCTCCTTTCGGCAGCAAGATACCGGTCAAGGACAAAAGCATCCTGGAGCAGTTTGAGCTGGCCCATATCTGGGAATGTGATAAAAAGACCGGGGATTGGTCCATGACGGGACGCCTCCAGTCTTCCGTCCCGCCGGAAATCCTTTTCATCGAACGCTGCACCCAGTTCCTCGTCCCCGGGGGACGCATGGGGATCGTCCTTCCGGATTCCATCCTCGGCTCGCCCGGGCTTGGATATATACGGGAATGGCTGATCCGCAACCATAGGATCGTGGCAAGCATCGACCTGCACGCGGACACGTTCCAGCCGCATAACGGCACGCAGACCTCCGTCCTGTTCCTCCAGAAGAAAACCAAAGAGGCCAAAGACGCCGAGGAGAAAAGCGGCCAAATGGCGGATTACCGCATTTTCATGGCGATCGTGGACCGCATCGGGCACGACAAGCGCGGGAATCCTTTGTTTAAACGCGATAAGGAGGGGAACGAGATCCTGGTCCCGGATACCAACAATGTCTATGAGATCGGCGAAACCTTGGATGGGACCAGGACGGTGTCCCATCAGCGGCAAAGGAAGGTCGAGGATGACCAGACCCTTGAGGTGCCCGACCTCTTCGCCGAATGGAAAACACAGGAGGGCATCCCATGGTAAACGGTTCGTCAGCACTCAACCCCCAGAAAGAAGAAGCGCCTCCTTACGAGAGGGAGGAGCGGACGCTGAAGCACTGCACTGTCACGCTCTCCGAAGTGATCGCGCGCGGGAAGCGCCTGGAAGCCAGCGTGTTCGACGTGGATGCCATCCAGGCTTATTCCATACTGACCCATGGAAAATATCCCGCGGTCAGCCTCATTGGGGACGACGGCCCCGTCAGGCGGGCCTACCACGGAGCTCGGCAAAAAAGGCACTATGTCGATCCGAAAGAGGCAGGCGCGGTCGGGTTCCTCGGCAGCTCCGAAATGCTGGACTTAAGGCCGATGCCGCAGAAGTTTATGATCGACGGTCCAAAGACACAGGACCTGCGCGTCAAAAAGGGGATGGTCTTAATCTCCCGTTCCGGGACCATCGGGAACGTGGCCTATGTGGGAGATACCCTGTCCCGCTTCCTGGTCAGCGAACATGCCATCCGGCTGGAATGCGGCCCGTACCCCGGATATGTGTACGCGTTTTTAAAATCAGAAACCGGGAAGACCGTCATCAGCTCCACGAAATACGGGGCCGTGATCCAAGAAATCGAACCACAGCACCTTGCGACGGTGCCTATCCCGGACGCGCCCGTCTTTTGGAAAGAAAAGATCCATGACCTGGTCGTCCGCTCCTATGCGCTGCGGGACGAATCCAACGTTTTGCTCGACCAGGCGCAAGACCTCTTAGTAAAGGAATTACGCTTGCCGAAATTGGCGGAGCTCCTGCCCCGGCCGAAGCAAAAACGCGCAGATGTGGACGCCTTTAGCGTCAGGCTAAGCGCCCTGTCCGGGCGGATGGACGCTTCTTACCATACGCCGGCCGCGGACGCCATCGTAAGGTTCTTAAAGCAATCCGCCGAGGAAGTGACCACGGTGGGGGATCCCAGGATCAGCAGGGAAGTCCTCCTACCGGAACGGTTCAAGCGCGTATACGTGGACGAAGGGTATGGCGTCAAGTTTTTGGGCGGGAAAGAATTCCACCAGCTAAATCCGGTAACGGAAAAATACCTTTCCCGGAAGGCGCATCGGGAACAGATTGAAAAAGTCCTGGGAATCAAGCCCTATTCCATCCTGACCCCGGCACGGGGTTCCTTAGGGGAGGTGGAATTGCCCTGCAGCCATTTCCTCGGCTGGGCGATCAGCGACAACATGATGCAGATCGTATCCTACCCGGATCTCTGCGGTTATGTCTATGTCTTCCTGAATACGGAATACGGCAGGGCCTTAATCCGCAGGTTCACCTATGGCGGCGTAGTGGACGCCATCGAACCGGAACACATCCGCCAGGTTGAAATACCGCTTTTGAAAAAGAAAGACCTGCAGCAGGACATCAACAACCTCGCCCTGGAGGCCAACAGGCGGCGCGAAGAAGCTTACCTGTTGGAGCGGCAGGCCTTGGAACTCATGGAGGAAAAGGTCATTTTCGCGAAATAGGCCCACGCCCCTTACCCTAGGGGCGGCTTTCGCGGCGGTAATACTGCGCCTGGGCGTTCCAAAGCTCATAGTATTTGCCCTTGCCCTCGGCAAGCAGCTGCTCATGCCGCCCCGTCTGCACGATCCGCCCCTCGTCGAAGACGGCGACCTTGTCGCAGAAGCGGCAGGAAGCAAGGCGATGGGAAATGTAGACCGTCGTTTTGTCTCCGGAAATCTCATTGAAATTGGAGTAAACTTCATATTCCGAAATGGGGTCAAGCGCGGCCGTAGGCTCATCCAACAGGATGAAGGGCGAATCCTTGTAAAGCGCCCGGGCTAAGGCGATCTTTTGCGCTTCCCCGCCGGAAACCTCTATCCCCGACCGGTCATACCTTTTATACAGATAGGAACGGACCCCGTCCGGCATCTCCTCCAGCCTGTCGCCAAAATTAGCTTTCCGCAGGCATTCCCGCACCTTTTCTTCCTCAAAGTCCCTGCTGGAGGCGACCACCTCGCCGAGCATTAAGGAAAACAGGTTGAAATCCTGGAATACGACGGAAAAGATCGACATATATTCCTCATAGTCGTATTTTTGGATGTTCACGCCGTTTAACAGGATTTCCCCTTGCGTCGGGTCATAAAGGCGGCACAATAATTTTAAGAACGTGGTCTTCCCGGAACCGTTCTTTCCAACGATCGCAAGCTTTTCCCCCACCTTGAATTTCAGGTTTACGTTTTTCAGGGCATAGGCCTGCGTATTCGGGTATTTAAAGCTGACATCGCGAAATTCCACGTCACATTCATTATCATCCCGCTTTTCCACGGTCAGGGAGCCTTTGTACATCGTGTTCGGGATGTCAAAATACGAAAAGTAGCGTTGCAGGTAATGGTTGTTGTCCAGCGACTTCTGGAACGTCTCGACGACGTTGGCCATGGTCTCCACAAGCAGCATGATGCAGGCCACATACTTCGCGATCGAGCCTGTCGAAACGCCTCCCTGCATGGCGGCATAAATCAGGACCGCATAGATGCCGAACTTAAACGCGGCGTCCAAGATCGTCACAGGAACCGTCCATGCCGCTTTCCGATAGGAATTTTCCAGGTTGCGCCCCCAATACTCCCTGTTCAACGCCAAATCCGCATCCGCCAAGAAGCCGCCCATATCGTAAAGGCGGATGTCCTTCCCTGCCTCATAAGACCCAATATAGTCATTAAAGCATTCCCCCAGGATGTTCATATGGACGGAAGACGCGGTGAAATCCCGGTTGAGCCCATTGAGCCTTTTCGTCACATAGACCCGGACCGCCATCGTCGCCGCCACGCCTGCCACGATGAAAAGCTTCCAGGCGGCCAAGACGGAGGAAACCGTAAAAAACGAGGCCGTAAGCGCAAGGGAGGAGGCGATCTTGGTCGCCTGCCATGTGAAAAGTTCGACATCCCTATAGAGGTAAAACAGGTTCTGCCCCGTCTGGTTTTCAAGCCGGGTCCGATAACGCAGCTTTGTCACCTCAGGATCCTCGATCGACCGATAAGCCATCTGCATGGCCTTTTCCGAATAAGACCACTCTTCCTTGATCCACACCATGTTGAACGCGGCATCTTTTTCCGAAGAAAGGAAGCCATTCAAAAGCTGGACGGCAAACACGATGCCCACCGTAAGCGCCGCATAGAAAAGGGCCGTGCCGACAGGGGCCCTGGCGACCAGCGCATCGATCACCCGGGCGGAAAAATAAATCGGGACATAGACCACTGCCGCGGAAAGGGACGAGCTTACGACCAACAACAGCGTATATCTCCTGCTGATGGAGGACATCCATTTCACCGCGCGCCGAAAAACCTGGATGTGTTCCCGAAGCGTCATACGCCATCACCTCCTTGTGCGTCTTCCTGGTACCAACAGCTCTGCATGTCAAATAACTCCTTATATTTGCCATTTGCCTTAAGCAGCTCCTGGTGCGTGCCTTCTTCCACGATTTCTCCGTGGTCAAGCAAAAGGATCCTATCGCAAAACGCCGTGGACGCAAGCCTGTGGGAAACAAACAGCGCGGTCTTCCCCTTAGCCATCGCATTAAATTCCGTATAAATCCTGCTCTCCGCGATCGGGTCCAACGCCGCTGTGGGCTCATCAAGCACTAACAGCGGGGCGTCTTTGTAAAGCGCGCGGGCAAGCATCAGCTTCTGCGCCTCCCCGCCTGACAGTTCGGTCCCATCTTCGTGGATCTTCTTGTTCAATTTCGTATGGATGCCGTTTGGAAGGCTCTCCAGCTTCGCTCCCAGCCCTGCCTGAATCATACAGTCCCGCGCCCTTTCCAGGTCGGTGTCCGCCGTGCTTTTCCCGGAGACCGTTTCAGCCAGCGTAAAGAACGCGGTACGCACCTCCTGGAACACCGGCGCGATGAGTTTGTAATAATCCTCCCGTTTAAAATCGGACAAGGGGACGCCATTCAGGAAGATTTCCCCGGAGGTTGGCCTGTACAGGCCGCACAGAAGCTTCACCAAAGTCGTCTTGCCAGCGCCGTTTGGCCCCACCAAGGCAAGCTTTTCCCCGCTTTCCATTTGAAATGACAGATTGTGGATCGTATCCTGCCCCGCGCCGTCATATCGGAAGCTGACATTTCGGAACTCGATCCTTGGCGCGGCACCCATATGGTCCTTTGCTTTGGCGGCCCCGCTTCCATCCTCCTGCGGATAATCGACAAATTCCCGAAGGTCGCACAGCTTTAAGCTCACCGCATGCGCCTGGGACAGACAGGACAAGATCCCGTCCACCCATGAGGCGAAAGAGGATATGGCGGCAAAATAAAGCACAAATTCCGAAACGCTTATCTGCCCCTGGTAGAACATGTGGATCAAAAGCGCGTACGCCCCGCCGTCGCGTACCAAGATCACCAAGAACTCGGCGCCGCGGACGAAGAAGCCCTTCCTTGCGGCGCTCCTGTTCCACTTCATCCGCTGCCCGGATAAATCCTGATAGCATTCCCGAAGCCAGGAAGCCATGCTGTAAATGCGGATGTCCTTCGCCGTTTGGAAATCATCCGGAAGCGCCGCCACATACTCCAGCTTCTGATCCAGGTCGGTCATTTTGTCCCTCTGGGCATACTCCCATCTGTTGTAGGCCTTGACGCAGGCGAGGTTGACGAGGGGCGCGGCCGTCAAAAGCAGGACCAGCCAAGGGCTGGCGAAAGAGATCACCGCGCCGAACAAAAGATAGCCCAATAGATTCTCCAGGAATCCAAACCCATGAAGCACCATGTCCGTAAGCGGCTGGACGCCGTTCCACATTTCGGTGGCGCGGCTTGCCCTGTTGGCAAGGTCGCGGACCTCTTTGCGTTCATAGGTTTGATAAAACAGGGAAAGCTCCTTCCTCGTCACCAGGCTGCCCGTTTGGTAACGGTAAAGTCCCAGGGAGGCGTCCTTCACATGCCCGAGCGCCAGAAGGATGACCTGTCCCAGCAAAAGCAAGAGCATGACGACTCCTGTATCTAACAGGGCATGACGGAACGTTTGGCCGCCCGTCACTTCCTCCACGACGAGCGACGGCAGGTAGATTTCCAGATACCGAAGCCCGATCCTGACCGGCACGAACAAAGCCGATAAGAAGAGGGCCGTCTTGCTGTATTTCAATAAATAGCCTAAGGACCAGGCAAAATTGGAAGACATGGAATAGGCTGGCTTTTTCATTTTCCCACAAGCTCCTTTCGATCCCAGTATATCGCAAAAGGCATCGGATGGAAAAAAAGTGCACCAACTGTCGCAGCTGGTGCACGAATTGCAGTTAAGATAAAGCCGGGACCAGAAATTCCGAAGTGAACGCCCCGTCTTCACTGTTATATTTGACCCATCCGCCATGGTCCTTCAGGATCGCCTCCGCCCGCCTAAGGCCGAAGCCATGGACGCCGGACTTGCCGCTTTGGAACAGGCTGCCGACTTTCTTCTGCTTCGCCCCCGCGGAGTTGAGCATGGAGAAATACAGCATCTTCCCCTTCATGCCGATGAAGAGGCGGATGAACTTCCCGCCACGGCTGTCCCGGCACGCCTCAATGGCGTTGTCCAGCAGGTTCCCCACCACGATGGACAATTCCAGGTCGCTGACCTTAAGCCCCTCCGGCACGTTAGCCTTCACCGTGACCGCCACGCCCTCGCTTTTCGCCTGGGCGATCTTGGCGGAGAGGATGGCGTCCAAGGAGGCATTGCCGGTCTTTAAAAGCGTATCCACCTCCATGAGCCTACTGTCCAGCTCCAGGAGGTACTCCTTCGCCCGTTCCACATCCCCGGCGTCCAGGTAGATTTTCAGCGTCTGCAGGTGGTTATGGAAATCGTGCTTATACCCCCGCATCTCCTTATGGATGCTGCGCACCTCCTCAAGGTGCTGCCGCGACTGCTGCGTCTGATATTCCATGAGCTTCAAATAAGTGCGTTTCAGCATGTCAATTCCTCTCTATGAACGCCCGGTTGACCTCGTCGTATTTCCCTCGGGCAAGGGGGATCCTCGCGCCGCCCGCTACCGTCACGTCCGCCCGGGAAATGCGTTCCACGGCTTTTAAGTTGAGGAGGTAAGAACGATGGGCGCGGTAAAAATCGCCGCTTAACTTCTTTTCAAAGGATGCGATGCCTTCCTTGACCTTATAGACGCCCAAACGGGTATGGATTTCGATATAATGGGCGAACGATTCCACATAAAGGATATCCTCCTCGAACAGCTTCACCGTCTCGCCGTCACAGCTTATGACCACCGAGGGCGGCTCCACCCTTCGCCTGTCCAGGGCGCGGGAAAGCACTTCAAATAGCTTCTGTTCCGCTACGGGCTTCCCAAGGTAATGCAGGGCGTCCACCTCATAGCCCTCGGCGATATACTCAAAATGGGAGGTAATGAAAAGGATCTCCACACGCCCCCGCATAGCCCTTATCGTTTTGGCCAGGTCAATGCCGGACATCCCACGCATCTCCACATCCAAAAGGAGGATGTCATAATCCTTCTCCTCGGCATATTGGAAGAGAAAGCTTTCCGCTGAAGGGAACTCATAAATCCGCACGTCAAGGCCTGACGCTTTGGCCCACCGGCGCACCATGCCGCATATGTGCTGCCGGTCCATGTCTACATCATCACAAATCGCTACCTTATACTCCATAACCCCTCTGCCCGCCTATCCAGGAAACGGGTCCTCCGGCATGCCGGCCAAAATGCGCCCAAAACAAGCTTTCCTCCAAATCCGCTGTATGCCCCGTCCCGTGGAAAACTCCCCTTTAACCTGCCGCTTCGCAAACGCGTCCGGCACGGTCCGGTCAGAGCAAGCCCTTAAGCAGGCCGCCTACCGCCTCCGCCATGTACCGGAAGCCAAGATCGTTCGGATGGCTGCCGTCCACCGTGCCGTCGCCGTCCCGTACGAAGCTGCGTCCATCCAGGAAGTAGACGTTCTTGTCCCCCGCCGCCAGCGCGTCGGTATAAGTCTTCATAATGATTGCCCGGCATTTTTCCGCGTTATCGCTAAACCGCGGGTCAGGCCTGGTCATCATGACCACAGGCAGCTCGGGATTCCTTTCCCGTATCGTGCGAAACATCTTCGCGTGGGTCCTTTCCAGGTGCTCCGGAGAGGGCGCGTTGTGGTCATAATCATATACGAACGCGGACATGTTTAAGCCCGCAATGTACTCCGCGATCGCATCCTCGCCCCTCGCGCTGCCGGAGAAGCCCAGGTTTACGAAGTCGCAGTCCAGCAAACGCGAAACGACGGACTGATAGCTGTTCCCGGGACGCGAGGCGCATCCGCCCTGCGTAATGGACGAACCGTAATATACCACCGGCGTCTTGACGCGGTACTCGCGTCCAGCGCGTAGCGCAGCGCCTTCCCTAAGCCCTATCTCCAGCTTTTTCACCCCGCTGTACAGCGGGAAATCCAGGACCATGTCGCTCATTGCCGTGCTCTCCCTGCATACCGTCGAGGTATAGCGATCGACGATATCGAAAGGCGGCGTGAAAGTGCCCGTATAGATGTGGCCGCAATACAGGTCGAAGCCCACGCTGCCGGTCAGCGGGAAGTGGGGCATTTTGCCTACGTTGCGCATCTGGACGCGGATAGAGACGTCGGGCGAGTCAGTTGCAAAACGCACCCTGCCGCCGGCGGTGTTGTCGTTGAGCAGCGCGACGCCGTCGTTTACGTTGGACGCGACATCCTGGGGCATTCGGACAAACCCGTCCCCCTCGTAAATCAAGCCATACACGCGAAACGGCGCGTCCATGCAGTCGTACCAGACGAACCCGTTTTCGTCGGCGGCCCGAACCATCAGGTTCTTGTCGATCTTTTCAATCTCGCTCATATGCTTCTCCTTATGTCTAGCCAAATAAGCTGGTTCTGGGTCAATGGGATCGATGGGAAGTTCCAGCGCTATTTTATCATTTAATGCGGCGGTGTTCAAGAGGCTGCAGTGTTTTCCGTAAAGTCAAATCCAGCGCCATCAGCCAAAAAAGGAATCCGGAAACCACATTTGCAAAACTGGATTCCCGGATCACTATTTACCTTATTTACCTATAGAAGATTTGAACCTTTGGAGGGCGCTTTTTCCTAAACCACTTGTCATGATCCTTAAATATTCCTGATTTCATCCAAATGTTTATCTGAGAAATCTGTCATTTTTGAAATGATGTACTGAGGTCTGCCTTTTACCTCTTCATATATTCTGGCAATATAATATCCTATTATGCCTAAACTTAACATGATGATGCATCCAATCATCAGGAGCAATAAAATAACGGTTGTAAAACCTTCTACAGCATCGCCCTTAAGATAATTCATCAAAGTCTGGATTGCAAGCAAGATGCTGACTAGGAATAAACCCGTTCCTACTATAGTAACAATTTGCATAGCAGCGGTTGAAAATGCCGTTATGTTAGTTACCGCATATTTCACCAAAGACCAAAATGACCATTTTGAAACACCGGATTCCCGCTCTTGTACATCGAACTCCACACGAATCGTTTTATAACCAACCCAAGATGACAGGGCACGAAAGAACGCTTTCTTTTCGGGAAAGGTCAACAATGTTTTTACCACTTTCCTATCTAGCAATTTAAAATCGGATGCCTTTGACATATCCATTTTTGTTGCTTTTGATATGAAATGATAAAACCCCTTTGCGAATATTGTATGCAAGAAAGTTTCTTTTCCTCTGCTTCGTTTCATGCCTTCGACCACTTCATAGCCCTGTTCCCATAGCCGATACATTTGGATGGCCGTCTGCGGAGGATGTTGTAAATCACAATCCATCACAATACAACAATCCCCCTTTGAATTAGCAAGTCCCGCAAATATTGCCGCATCTTTTCCAAAATTTCTAGAGAAATGTATCCCAATGATATTTTTGCATTTATGGCTAAGCATTTCTATCTGTTGCCATGTATTATCTTTTGAACCATCATCCACAAAAATCAATTCATATAATATATTCTCCTGCTGCAATATTTCGTTTAGTACAGATGATGTTTTTAAAATCATTTGTTCTTCATTATAAGACGGAATTATAAAAGATACCATTTTTATATCCTTCAAATAAACCTTTTCGTTTTATCGTTCAATTTGCGTTAATCCCTTTATTGGCTTAAAACTGCCTATTACATTATCCCCTGCGAGGTAAAAATGGAGGTTGCTATATTCCATCCAGGGCGAATCGTTTTTATTAAAAACAAAAACCTCATCCTCCGCAGGATTTCTCAATAATTCATCCACGTCACTTAACATCTGCTCTACTTTTGGATGTACCATGGCAAAGATATTAAGTGTTTTTTCGTTTTCCATGGCATAATTGCCCACTTCATAGAAGTCAGCCCCCATCCAATACGTTATTACGATATGTTTTATATCTTTGTCAGAAGCAATCACATTCCATGCTTCTTGTTGACCTAGAGGTGACTGATAACTAACTTTTACATTAAACTTATTATTCAGATTCGTTAGCGAACCGCTGATATCAAATACTTGGATGGTTAAGCAAGTCACCATCAGGACGCTTAAAAACTTTTTGGGAGATATCTTCCCTTCAATGACAATAAAACTTATTAATAAAAGATACACCACCAGCATGACATTTCTACCGCAGGCACGGAAAATTCCCCATATTTTAATAACAATTTCCGGGAGTGCAATATGAACCACCTCAACATTGTTAAATGTTATCGAAGGCGACGCAGACACAAATAAGGCAATCACTAAGATGGTTATAATTGGAACATATTTTTTCCAATGTCCTTTTACAAATTCCATAAATTTCTCATTACTTATAAATTTTATTAATGTTACAATGCATAATAGAATACCACCTGCCCCAAGATACCCAAAACCTTCTCCCTGACCGGGGAAGAGGTCTCTTTCCCTAAAAATCCTGGACCACCCCCAGGGATTATACAATGAATTGAGGTTCATGCTATAAATGCCTAAATCTCTCCACAAAGAATATGAAATTCCTTTAGAAGCAAACCCACCCAATATCCAAGTCGTGAAAAGTACCGTGGCTAAATAATCTAACAATAACAAAATGACTCTTTTGAACCGTCTATTTTCCAAAAAATCTCTAATACATATCCCCACCAGAATGATGCCACACATTTCTGCCAAATACATATGGGTTGCGGCAGAAAGGCATCCTGCCAATGCGATGGTGATGTATATTTTGTTGTTGTTTTTATATTTACCGTAGGAAAAGAGAGGATATAAAAAAAATAACAGTAACCATTGACCAGCTAAGGACGTATGTACAAACATTCTGAATATCATTACTGGGGAACAAACTATTAGAAGGCTGGATGCGATAACTGCCAACTTGTTATCAAGAAAATTTTTAAAAATCCTAGCTGCAAAACATCCCTGCAAACAGAAGCATAAAATTCCCCATAAACCAAAATATTGAAAACGTTCCGGGAGAATCGGAGATAATATCTTGAAAAATACCGCAAAAAGCGGAATCGAGTCCGTAAACATAACAGAGGTGTACGAGGGATACGCCAGTTGGTTCGTTAATCCAATTGGAAATGTCCAATCCCCATTTCTGTAAGCCATCCAACCAATATAATGCTGTGTCAAATCTCCGGACGCCAACAGCCAATCTGTATATGTCGGGTTAAGTACGTTAATTCCATAGATCAAAATATAACACAATGCTGAAAAGCCGATAACGAAGATATATAAACGTTATCCGTTTTTCTCTCCCATTTGAAAATATCTTTAACTTTGGGCAAAATATTATTCATCGCATTAATACTCCTAGATCAATGTGTTTATTCTGGCGAGTATTCTAACTTTTTTATAAATCAGGTCTCCCATGTCCTGTAATCATACCGTGGCACAAAGATTTCTTCGCTCACCCTTTCGTCTCTTTCTTTTCCGCGAAATCCATCGGATCGACATTGAGAAATGCACAAACGGCAAGCATCTCGTGGCCCCTAATTTCTCTGTCTTTGCTTTCGTCCATGAGACTTGCATACAAAGCGGAGTATGAAATTCCAGTGTCTCTTGCCATAGCAGAAAGATTAATTCGTTTTTTAGCAACATAATCCGCTATATTTTTTGTCACTTCATCCAATTCATTTTCCTCCTTCTCGATAAACGACTAATTCGTTTTTCTTTATGTTAATATCGTCATATTCGTTTGTCAAGTATTTTTATTGAGATTTTCAATATTTTTGTTGACTTGATGAATTATTTCGTTATAATAAGAAATAAAATGAGGAGGATTTGCTATGAAAAAAAGTTTTTCTAATACTTTAAAAGAATTGAGAATAAATGCCGGGCTTACGCAAAAGCAGGTATATGAAATTCTTGGAGTACCACAATCAACTTTCAGTTCTTGGGAAATAGGAAAAGCTGAACCATCAGCTTCTATGACATTGCGACTTTGTGAAATATATGGAGTTAAAGACATTCTTCACGCTTTCGGATATGATGGATATAACAAGGACGGAAGTATATTATTAAATATTTCCGAAATAGATTTAATTGAAAAATACCGCAACCTCGACCCCCACGGCAAAAAGATGGTTGACTTCACCTTGCACGAAGAATGGGAACGGTCTGTTTCTTCCTCCCCTGGACATAAGGCAGACAAGCTTCCCGCCGAAGGGCCAGAGTACCCTCTGTCCAACGCAGCGCATGTTAGGACGGATATTGAGATACCGGAATGGGCGGATGTTTCGGGAAATGGCATTATGAATGATGAGAATTTTTAAAATATTGAGAGGGATTAAATCACGTTTGTATTATAATGATTCCCTATACGGACATCACAAACGCAAAATGGCTGCAGCCCGCATATTTAGTGGGCTTGCAGCCATTTTAAGCTTTTTAAAAATCGGGGTGACAGGATTCGAACCTGCGGCCTCCTGGTCCCAAACCAGGCGCTCTAGCCAAACTGAGCCACACCCCGATTCTTCTAAGAGGAATCCCTTAACAAAGGGCGATTCCTTAACACAAGGGGTATTATATACCAAAAGGCTCAAGTCTGTCAAGGATTTTTCCACGCCGCCCATTTCCTGGCCATTCCACGCCGTCTATTTCCTAACCCACATGATGTCTTCCCCGTTCTTCACCTGCGGCATGTCTGCCACTGTGATGTCACGATAATCCTGGGCGTCCTCCACGCTCATGACGACGGTGGGATCATAACCCTCTAACCGGATCGCTTCCGGGTCATATTCCAACAAAAGCTTTCCTTTAGTCACGATTTCGTTCTGTACTACTCTGGGACGATAATGCAGCCCCTCCAAGCCGCCTGTTTCAATTCCAGCCTGGATCAACAGTTCTACACCGTATTCTGTCCGCAGCCTCATACGATTGCCCGTGGGATAAAGTTTCACGATCTTCCCTGACGCCGGCGCATAGAGCTTGCCTTGGCTGGAGCGGATCATCGCGCCGCGACTGCTGCCCTCGCTGAAATAAGTGACCTCTCCCGTCACCGGGCTGCCGATCGCCCTGCCCAACAGGATGCGTTTCGCCCCGTTCGGCAGCCGTTCCTGCACCTGGTCCTTGCGAGCTCGGTCCCATAGATTCATTTGAATCCCATTATAGGATCTGCTTTCCCGCTCCTCTTTCACACGCCCCCGGCGGCTATCCTGCTTTTCCCATCCTTGGCTTCCATTCCCTTGCCAGTCCTCTTTCGTATGCCCCTTAAGGCTGTCCTGCTTTTCCCATCCCTGGCTTCCATTCCTTTGCCAGCCCTCTTTCCCAAGTTCCACAGGTTCCGGCTCTTCTGCAGCACCCGCCAGCCTACGGTCCACCTTGCCCAGCCAAAAGCCTGCCCCATAGGCTACGGCGACCGTCGTCCCTGTCACGATCACATCCAAAATCATGGCTCCATCCTTTCTGCCCCAAGCCTGGGAACGCTTCCCACCCAAAGGGGCTTCCTGCTTTTTCTGCTATTTCACTATTTCGCTTTTTTGCCATTTCGCTTTTCCTGCCACTTCGCTTTTCCCCTCATGCCGCTTTCCAAGGCTTCCTTCCAATACTAAAGCTTCCTTCCAATACTGGTAGTTTCTTCTTTTTCCCCCAAAAATATACGCCGTCCTACCCGCCGCACCCACTAAAACGCCAATCCCACGCCACTTCCCTCCACAAGTCCAAAACGCCAGTCCTCTCGCCGCTTCCTTTCACTGATCCGAAACCGCCCCTCCACCGGTCCAAAAAAGGTTGAATTCTTCCAGATTTTACCATATAATGGAACTATGCGTCGAAGAAAGGAGTCCGGGATGAAGAAAGAATACTTAAACCAGAATGTATTTGAAGCCTTTCAGGGGCGCTTACGCTACCTTTTTGAAGAGTTTGAGAACATCATCGTCTCCTTTTCCGGCGGCAAGGATAGCGGCCTATTGCTGAACCTGGTGCTGGATTTCCAGAAGAAACACTACCCGGACAGGAAGATTTGCGTTTACCACCAGGATTTTGAGGCACAGTATTCCGTCACCACGCAATATGTGGAGCGCACGTTCCAACGGATTGAAAAGGACGTGGAGCCCTATTGGGTCTGCCTGCCCATGGCGACGAGGACGGCGGTAAGCAGTTATGAAATGTTCTGGTACCCCTGGGATGATAAAAAGGAAGAGTCCTGGGTGCGCCCCATGCCCCAGCACCCTTATGTGGTCAACCTGCAGAACAACCCCATCACCACCTACCGATACAAGATGCACCAGGAAGACCTGGCCAAGCAGTTCGTACGCTGGTACCGCCTGTCCCATGGAATGGGCAAGACCGTCTGCCTGCTGGGCATCCGCGCCGAGGAATCCCTGATGCGTTACAGCGCCATCCTAAACAAAAAATATGGTTATCAGGGAGAATGCTGGATCAGCCGCCAGTTCAAGGACGTCTGGTGCGCCTCTCCCATGTATGACTGGCATGTCAGCGACGTCTGGCACGCCAATTACCTTTTCCAATATGATTATAACCACCTGTACGACCTATATTACATGGCTGGGCTTAAGCCGGACCAGATGCGCGTGGCTTCTCCTTTTAACGATTATGCCAAGGACAGCCTGAACTTATACCGCGTCATCGACCCGGAAATCTGGACCAGGCTGGTTGGGCGGGTGCGGGGCGCCAATTTCGCCGCCATCTATGGCAAGACCAAGGCGATGGGCTATAAGAATATTACGCTGCCGGAAGGGCATACCTGGGAATCTTACACCTTGTTCCTTTTGGACACGCTCCCGCCCAGGCTGCGGCATAACTACGTGCAGAAATTCAAGACCTCCATCCGGTTCTGGCGGACCACGGGCGGCGGGCTGGATGAACAGGCCATCCAGGAATTGATCGAGCATGGATACAACATCCGCCGCAACGGCATCTCCAACTATACGATCGGCAAGCATTCGAGGATCATCTTCATCGGCAAGATTCCCGACCATACGGACGACATCCACTCCACGAAGGATATTCCCAGTTGGAAGCGTATGTGTTACTGCATTTTGAAAAATGACCACATCTGCCGCTTCATGGGCTTCGGCCTAACGCGGCAGCAGCAACTGAACGTTAATTTATTGAAAGAAAAATACAGCAAGGTCGAATGACCCTGCCGGGATTGGAGGCGACTTATGGCTTTCCACAGCCCTGTCTACCATGTCATATCCGTGCCGATCGAGCAGATCGAGCCCAACACCTATAACCCCAACTCTGTAGCGCCTCCGGAGCTCAAGCTCCTCTATGAAAGCATCAAGGAGGACGGCTATACCATGCCGATCGTCTGCTACCTTGACAAGTCCAGGAACGTCTACATCATCGTGGATGGCTTCCACCGCTACCGCGTCATGCTGGAGCACAAGGACATTTATGACCGGGAAATGGGGATGCTGCCCGTGTCCGTGATCGACAAGCCCCTGGACTGCCGCATGGCCAGCACCATCCGGCATAACAGGGCCAGAGGCTCCCACAACGTGGACCTTATGAGCAACATCATACGGGAACTGCATGAGTTGGGACGTTCGGACGCCTGGATTTCCAGGCACTTGGGCATGGACCGGGATGAAATCCTGCGCTTAAAGCAGATCACCGGCCTCACCGCCCTTTTCCAGGACGTGGATTTCGGGCAGGCCTGGAAGCCCATTGAGGACGATTTGGAAGAGGAATGACCCTTGCTTTCCCAAGGCGACTGGCAAAAAGGCTTTGCGAATGGCGGCAGGCCAGACTGCTGCAAAATATTTAAAAAATCGTAGGATTTTATTTTAAAACGCATTGACAATCCTGCAAAATGGTGATACAATTACATTCATTCTTATGAACGACATTGATTTCACATATTATTGTAAGTCATTGTTTTTATAATGATGATTTACAGTGGTATGTGATTTTTTTGACGCACATATGGAATACAGTGTACTATAGATCAACATCGTGAAGTATGTGTTGCTCAAGTAGCACACTAACTATAAACGGGCGTTAGCCCTCACTCATTAAAGGAGGTTCACATTATGAATCACGGCACAGTTAAATGGTTCAACGCGCAGAAAGGTTATGGATTCATCACCAATGAAGCAAACGGTACGGAAGTATTCGTACACTTCTCTGCAATCAACGCTCAGGGCTTCAAGTCTCTGGAAGAAGGCCAGAAGGTTACTTTCGATACCGAGACCGACCCTCAGAACAGCAGCAAGATCCGTGCGACCAACGTAACCGTTGTAGGTTGATCAGAAGACGAAAGTCCAATTATGTGAAAAATCAGAAGACTGCCACATCCATGGGTTCATGAATGCGGCAGTCTTTCCCGTTTCTGAGGATCCTAAACTTTCACCGGTTCACCGTCTCCATCCGGTAGAAGCACAATGTGGAGATGGTCAAGAGGATGACCAGCATCCCCGCCAGGACGAACAGCATCAGCCCATAGGCGGCAGGAATGCCGCCGAAAACGAAGCCTAAAACCGCCCCGAAAGCGGCAAAGCCGATGATGAGCCCCATGAGGAAAAGCTGGAAGAACTGCTTTCCTACCCTCCCCAGCACGTTGCCCACGGCCACCTCCACAACGACCAGGACATACAGCTTGCAGGCGTACAGCAGGACATAGCCTGCCACCGTGAACGCCACGGTGGAAAAGGGAAGCCTCATGGACAGCGCCGGGGGCAGCACGAAAACCCAGGCATTGGCAAAAGCCTGGAAAACCTGCATCGCCGTGGCATAAACCAGCTTCCGGAAAGCGTAGTCCGGGATCAGGAACGTATAAGGCGTACGGATCTCTTTCCCCCATTTCCCGGAAAAGCCTGTGAAGATCAGGACCACATAAGCCATCGCCGCCGGGACGATGAAATCGTTGAAGCTGCCGAAGCCGTCCTCGAATAAATAAAGGTAGCTGATAATGCACCCTGCCGCCAGGCTCACCACCGTGTTGATGTCAAAAATAAAGAACCTCTGCTTCTTATATTCCAAAAGCTGGCGGTAAAAAATGGCGCGCGCGCCCTTCCCCCGATACTTGACATAAGCCTTTCCCAGCTTCTTCTTTTTCCCAAGGCGTAAATCCGTCCGCCCTTGCAGGCGGCTAGAAAGCACCTCCTCATAATCATCGGCGAACTTCATCGCGTCTTCGAAAAATTCCCCGCTGCAGCGCATCCTGGCCGCGGCCGCCAAAAGGCAGGCGAACAGGACGAAATATAGGATGCTGCAGGCCACGTTCACTTTCGTGGGCCCCAGGAACAGCAAATGGACCACGGCCGCATACCAGCCCACAAAAGGGATCATCTGCACTTGGTCGCTGTGCAGGAAATAAAGCACCGCCTGGAATGAAAGCCTTTCTTTCAGGTAGGCTCCCACGCCCAGGGCCACGATGACGCCCATCAAGGCATAGGACGCCTTGACCAGGATGTCCCGGGCTTTCTGGTCCATGCGTTCCGAGCCGTACAACAGGACCATGATGCTACCCTCCAGGATGTTTTCCAGGAAAATGGAAAACAGGAAGTAGACCAGCATTTTCCACCAGACGACCCCGAACACGTAACACCCTCCTGCCGCAAGCAAAAAGTTCAGGACCAGATAGGCAGGCAAAGTTTTTAAGAAAGTGTATAACAGGATCCACTTGAACCCTACCGGCGCAGGGAACAGGAAATGGACGTCGCTTAGGCGATAGACCATGCCCTTACGCTTGGCATAGGAGATCAGGTTCGAGGGAATGACCCAGAACGCGAACGCGGTGAACACCGCAGCCATGCCTTCCGCGGAATCCATCTCCCATTCCCGCAGCAGGATGCGGAAAGAATAGGGCAGCATCACCAGATACAACAGGGCGATGGCCAGGTAAACGTACGTGACCGGCTTATGGAGCGCCTGTCTGATGCGGTTGCGGAATGTAGTGCAGTATAAGTACAAGATGCTGTTCATCCTACCGCCCTCCCGCGCCGATGCCGGTCCCCTGCGGGCATGCGTCCGCCGCCGCGCCGCCCTGCAAGCCTACGTCCGTTGCCGCGCAGCCTTGCGCACATGCATCTGCCGCCTCTTTCGCCTGTCCAGTCACCGCGAAGAACAGTTCTTCCAAGTCTTCGTTCCCCACCTGCTGCCTGGTATAACTGCCCAGGATATGCCCTTCGTTCATCACGAACGTCACATCCCACAGCTCCTTCACCATCTCCAACATATGGGTGCTGATCAGCACGGTCGCGCCCCGCGCCTTAAGCTCCAGCACCACCTGTTTCAATTCTTTGATGGCCGCGGGGTCCAGCCCAACCATGGGCTCGTCTAAAAGGATGACCTGCGGGTTGATGAGCAGGGCGGCGCAAATGCTCACTTTCTGCATCATGCCCTTGGAAAGCTCGCTTCCCAGCTTATCCTGCTTGTCCAACAGCTCAAAACGTGCCAAAAGGGCGTCGACTTCCCCCTCCTGCGCCCGGACGCCATAAGCCCTGATGATGAACTCCATATGCTCCCGCACCGTCAACATATCATATAGGCTCGGGATTTCCGGGACATAAGCGAAAATCCTCCTGGCGGCAAGCTCCCTGGAGGGGATCCCCTGGATGCGGATCTGCCCCGTATACCTGACCAACCCCGTGATGCTCTTGATCACGGTAGATTTGCCGGTCCCATTCGGTCCCAGCAGGATTCCCACCGTCCCGTCCGGCACACAGAAGCTTACATGGTCCACCGCCTGGATTTTCCCATATTTTTTGGATAGATCAATGACCTCTAACATGGCTTCCCTTTCTTTGCCTAAGATGCAACGCCCGAACAGGCATCTTTAAAAGAGGACCTGGAAAAGCCCCGCCAGAATAAGCAGGTGGATCGGATAAAACAGGTAAAACACATATTTTAACCGAAGCCCCCTTTTCCCATTATACAAAAGCACGGGGACCAGGCCGATCGGGGCCAATGCCTCCGTGCCGCCCAGCCCGAACAGGGAATCGCCGATCCAAAACGCGGCGCAGCCGGCGGCCGCCTGCGCCAGCCTCCACCTGCGGAACACATAAAGCACCAGGATGCAGAATACGCCATAACTATGATAATCCGTATGCAGCAGGTCCGCAGCCTTCATGCAGACAAGGGCCGCAGCCACGCATAATAGGGCCTTTCCTACAAGCACAAGCGCCTTTACCCAGCCAGGCGCCTTATCCGGGACGCCCTCCCAGTCCCAAATGGCTCGGATGGCTATCATTCCCAGCAATCCCAGGAAAAGCGTGAAGAACACGTTCTGGTCCTCCCAATCCATCGGGACGCCGCTAAACGCCAGGTCGAACGGGATCTCGGAAACCAAGGCGAACACACCCAGGCGCAACGCGTATTTCGCCACATTGGAGGTCCTCTGGAACCCTTCCGTCAACAGGAAGCAGAAAATCGGGAACGCCGCGCGCCCGATGATCAAGCGCATCACATAATAAACCTCATACATCTGCTGGCTAAAATTCCCAGGCGTGTTCAAATAGGGCACCAGGAACACCGCCCCGATATGATCGATCAGCATCGCCGTAATGGCGATCAGCTTCAGGGTGCTTCCGCTGATCCCCCACTTTCTTTCATCCATCCTCTTCTTCCTCTCATTCCTTTTTTCTATTCCTACATTAAGCCAAGCCGCCTAAAATGTCAACTCTAAATAAAATGCCGCTAATGCTGTTGAAAGCGCTTCCAACAACATTAACGGCAACTTAGCCTTAAAAGGCGAGGGACGGGATCACCCCACCTTATATCCGGTGCCCCAGACGACCTTTAAGTACCTGGGTTCCTTAGGGTTCTGCTCGATCTTCTCCCGGATGTGGCGGATATGCACCGCAATGGTGTTGTCCGCCCCGATCGCCTGCATATGCCAGATGGATTCGTAAATCTGCTTGATGGATAACACCTTGCCGCGCTCCTGCACCAGGAGGCGCAGGATTTTATATTCAATCGGGGTGAGCTTCACTTCCTTGCCATCCACGCTCACCTTCCTGCGGATATCGTCTATGACCAACTCCCCTACCTGGTAGATCCGGTCGATATTGGCGCACACATTGACAAGCTGGGTGTAACGCCTAAGCTGGGACTTCACCCTGGCCAACACCTCCAAAGGGTTGCAGTTTGCCATGATATAGTCGTCCGCCCCCGCGTTCAAAGCCATGATCTTGGCGCTCTCCCCGCCCTCCGCGCTCACCACGATGATGGGGACGCTGCTTCTTTTCCGAATGTCAGCGATCAATTCGATGCCGTTAATGAACCCCTTAGGTTGGAGCTTCACATCCGTGATCAACAAATGGACATCCTGTTCCAGCAGCTCGTCCAGCATTTCCTGGTATGTTCTTGCCACGATCATGTTCAGCCCCTCGCCCGCAAACAACGGCGCCATGATCTCCACGATTCCTGTACTGTTATTATATACCACGATGTTCTTCGACATGTTGTTACTCCTTCCTTTCAAGATCTCCCCTCGTCCTCTTTTATTCCTCATAATACATACTAAAATCTATTTGTTTCAAAATTGCATCAATCTCATCCTTTTCATAAAAATGAAATTGGACGGTGACATCCCTGCCTTCCAAGGCGATGGCGGCGCAGGTCGTCACGACCTCTCCCTCCTCCTGGCAGTCGATGACCGTCCAGGCATAGCCCTGGTCCGTGGACACGACCCGCTCGTTCACCGCTTCCCCGGGATAAGCGTAAGAAGAAGCATAGCCCAAGCTGCCCCTATGGTCCGCCTGTGTCAGGAAGAACGTCTTCGTGCCATAGTCCAACCGCGCCAGCACCTCTCCCGTATCCTCAAAATAAAGGGCTTCCTGCTCCACCAGGTCCAGCCCGCCTCCCAACAGCTCCATGGGAAGGGATGGGACCTCTACCTGTCGTTCCATGCTAAGCTCTTCCAGGGAAGCATACGGCAGTCCCTCAAGCTCCTGTTCCTCTCCCACAAGCTCCTCTGCCTGATCCCGCGCCTGGTCCTTAGCCTGCTCCCCATCCGGGACCGGGCAGACGAGAAATTCCTCCGTCAGGCCGCCGATAGGGTGCATCAAGCCATACTCGGACGCTTCCCCCTCCTGCGGCACGCCTGTTGCCAGGGGGTCTTCCGGCACGCTTGCCGCCAGGGGGGCCTCCGGCAGATCTTCCGCAGGGCTTTGCGCGTCATACTCGGACGCCTCCCCTTCCTGCGGCACGCTCGCCACAAAGAACTCTTCCGTCAGGCGGCCGGTGGGATTCTGATAACCATACTCGTCCGCCCCGCCGTCCGCCAACCCGATCGTGGCGATCCCGGCATCCGGCGCATCCGCTTCCTCCGACAGCGCTTTCGCCTCGCCCCCTACGATGGAGAAGCCGTTCTGGTTTACTGTGACACGTCCCGTATAGAGGCTATAGGCAGCCGTCCCCACTCCGCAAAGCAAGAAGAGGCTCGCGGCCACGGCGGCCGCCGTCCATGCCTTCCTTTGTATGGAATGCTTCTTAGCCTTGTCCCCAAGGCTTGCCTTCAACCTTTCCGCATCTATGGAATATTTCGGCAATTCATTGACTGCATCTTGATAAGCACTCTTAAAGTCACGCATAATCATATTCCTCCCCTAACTTTTTCCGCAAAAGCTCCCTTCCCCTGGAAAGCTGGGAAGTGACCGTGGATTCCCGGCGTCCCGTCGCCCTGCTGATCTCCCGGATGGAAAGCTCTTCATAATAAAACAAGTGGATCACGTCCCGATATTTGGCTGGCAAAGACTGCACTGCCTTAAGGATCTCCTTCCCCTGCTCCAAGGACAACGCTTCCGCCTCCGGGACGCGCCCGCCGGGAACCTCGGAAGAGACCTCTTCGCCGCTTTGATGGCGCTTCCAGGCGCTTCGCCACACTTTGCGGCAGGCGTTCAACGTCACATGGATCAGCCAGGCCCTCTCATGCTCCTCGCTCTCGAATCCATCCTTCCTTTTCAAATATTGGAAAAAGGCCTCCTGCACCACGTCTTCCGCATCCTCCACGTTTTGGAGCCTCATATATGCGATTTTGTAAAGCATGTCGCCATACTTGTCCAATTTGGTCCTAAGCCCCTGGTCCTTTAATCTCTCTTCCATCTCCCCAAGCATCCAGCGTTCCAACCCGCTTCTACTAATCAATATCCGTTACCGGTTCCATTTACTGCAAAACCTGCGACAAATTTTTCAGGAAAACTTCCTGAAAAACCTGCAACATGGTTTGCCGCAACCATACGCCCCAAAACGACCTCTTCTACCTATTAAGACACGAAACAGGGCATTTTTGTTTCATTTATGAAAAAATACACATGCCAGCAGTGTTTTACGCGCCGCGGTATGTGTATCCGTTCCGATTCATTCGTAATAAACTTCCATCAAGGTCAAGCCTTTGGCATCCGCCAACGGTCCTGCCTGGTCACGCCCGGCGCCCTCCAGCAGGCGCTTCACGTCCTCCACGCTCCGCTCTCCGCGCCCGACCTCCAAAAGGGTCCCCATCAGGATGCGCACCATGTGGAACAGGAAGCCGTTCCCCTGAAAGGTAAACCGCAGCAGCTCCCCCTCTTTTTCAATCCGAACCTCATCAATCCTCCGGATCGTGGATTTCTTGGACTTTTTGGCGGAAGTAAACGCCTTAAAGTCATGCTCCCCCTCCAGGCAGCCCGCCGCCTTGCGCATCGCGCCTAAGTCCAGCCTGCCTGGTTCCTCTATGGCATACCGGCGCAGGAAGACGTCCGGCGCGGCCCCATTATGGACCAGGTACTGATAGCGCTTCCCCGTGGCATTCAGGCGGCTGTGGAAACGCTCCGACGCTTCCGTCACCTTAAGGACGGCGATGTCCTCCGGCAGGTAACGATTGATATAGTCAAACATCTCTTCCGTGGACATGGCGCTGGACGTATGGAAGTTCGCCACCTGTCCCCTCGCATGGACGCCGGCGTCCGTCCTGCCGCTGCCCTGCAGCTCGATCTCTTCGCCGCACATCCTGCCCAACAGGCGCTCCAGCCTGCCTTGGATGGTGTTCTCATTGGATTCCTGCCGCTGCCAGCCCTGGTACCGGGTCCCGTCATATTGCAGGAGCAAACGGATATTCCTCATTTCCCCTCATCCTTTCCTTTCCCTGATCCGCCAAGGTCCTCCAAGTCCTCTTCCTCCAAACTGCGGAAACGATTGATCCCTTTTATGAGGATCAGGATGCTGTTTTTGGTCGTATCGAAAGCCCCCGCCTCATACATGGTATAAAGGAGCAGCCCCAAAGGGACCGCCAGGATCATGCCGAACACGCCGCCCACCCGATAACCGATGAACAGCAAAAACAACGTTGGGATGGAGGACATCCCCACGGAATCCCCTACGATCTTGGGCTGGATGATCTGCCTGGCAAGCTGTCCCACGCCCCAGATGATGAGCAGGCCGATGGCCATCTTGTAATCGCCGCTCAGGATTTTAATGACCGCCCAGGGGACCATCACCGTGCCGGTGCCGAAAAAGGGGAAGAAGTCCAATATGGCGATCCCCAGGGCGATCAGCAGGACATAGTTTACCCGCAGGATGCTTAAGCCGATGACCAAAAGCAGGTACATCCATACCTCGATCTTCAGCTGGGCCTTGAAGTATCCCCCTACGGAACGCACCATGCTGCGGCGCGCCAGGGCATATTTTTCCTGTATGGAAGAAGGGATGTTCTCCCGAAACCATTGGTTGATCTGTTCCCGTTCCGCCACGAAGAAGTAGGACGCCAACAGACACATGATGATGCTGATCAAAATGGTAGGAAGCTGCATGGCAAAGCTCCCCACCGCGGCAATGGTGGGCGTGCCGATCTGCCCTAACAGGTCCCCCACATAAGTGCTTGCCTTAGAGAGTGCGTCGTTCATGGTCGAGCGCATATCCGCCGGCAGCCTCTCATAGACCACGCTTAAAGCGCCGCCGATCGCCTGGAAGTCTTCTTTCGTGCTTTGCCAAAGGTCCGGCAGGGCTCCCAGGAAGCCCACCATCTCTTCCACCAGTTTGGAGCCCACCAGGTACAGCACCAATACCACCAGGGCGATGACCACGATGATGACGAACGCGCTCCCCGCCTTCCTGCGTACCTTGAACTTTTCCTCGAAGAAGCGCACCAGGGGGCTTGCGATCAGGGCGATGATCCACGCGATGACGAATGGCAGGAAGAACCACAGCGCCTTAGGTAAAAGGAACACGATAAGCAACACTGCCAAGATCGCGATCCCCAGGTTGGCCAGGGCCTTATAGTATTTTTTCATCGCATTCTTCTTCCTTTCCCAAAAGCCGGTCCAAAACCTCGTAAACCTCCTCCCGTCCCTGCTTGGACAGGGCGGAAAAAGGGATGACGACGGTCTCCGGCTTCGTAAGCAGGGTATCCTTGATCAGCTTCACCTGCTTAGCGACCTGGCTGCGGTTGATCTTATCCAGCTTCGTGGCGATGATGATCGGGGAATAGCCATGGGCCACGATCCAATCGTACATGATCTTGTCGTTTTCAGACGGCGCATGGCGGATGTCGATCAACAAAAACACCGCCCTTAGCTGCTTGGAACGATGCAGGTAATTCTCTACCATCTTCCCCCATTTCGCCTTCACCTCCTGGTTGGCTTTCGCATAGCCGTAGCCTGGGAGGTCCACGAAATACAATTCATGATTGATATTGTAAAAATTGATAGTCTGGGTCTTGCCTGGCTGGGAGCTGGTCCTGGCCAGGGACTTGCGGTTCATCAGGGCGTTGATGAGGGACGACTTGCCCACGTTGCTTTTGCCAGCGAACGCCACCTCCGGATAAGGGGAGGCGGGCAGCTTGCTGGTTATGCCGCATACCGTCTCCAGACTGACCTGTTTGATTACCATAGGATCCTCATTTCTGTACCGTCTTCTCGACTTCCTTTTTCTTCTTGACTTTGGGCTGGGGCGCTTCCGTCAGGGCATGCTCCAACACCTGGGACATGTTCTCCACGAACACGATCTCCATGCCGGACTTGATCTCCCGGGAAATCTCCTCCACATCCTTGCGGTTCTCTTCCGGCACCAGCACCTTGCGGATCCCCGCCGTTTTCGCCGCCAGAAGCTTTTCCTTCAAGCCGCCGATGGGCAGCACCCTGCCGCGCAGGGTGATCTCCCCGGTCATCGCCACGTCCGCATGGACCGGGATGCCTGTCACGGCGGAGATCAGGGCCGTAGCCATCGTGATGCCGGCGCTTGGCCCATCCTTGGGCACCGCGCCCTCAGGGATATGGATATGGAAGTCATTCTTCCGATATACGTCCGGACCGACCTGATATTTCTTGCTGATGGAACGGACATAACTCATGCCGGTGATGGCGGATTCCTTCATCACGTCCCCCATCTGCCCGGTCAGGTCGATATCTCCCTTGCCGGGCATCACGTTGACCTCGATCTGCAGGGTCTCTCCGCCTACGCTGGTCCAGGCCAATCCACGGACGATGCCCACCTCATCCGTCTGGTTGCGCTTCTCGGAAACATATTTCACGTTCCCCAGGTATTTCGCCAGGTTCTGCCCTGTGATACGGATCTTGCGATTGTTTCCTTTTAAAATCTCCCGGGCCGCCTTGCGGCAGATCTCTCCCAGCCGCCTTTCCAGGGAACGGACGCCCGCCTCCCTGGTATAGCCCTCTATCACCTGCCGGATGGCGCTGTCGCTTAAGGACAGCATCTCCCGCGTCAAGCCGTTGCGCTTCCATACCTTGTCCACCAAATGCTCCTTGGCGATATGGAACTTCTCATTGGCGGTATAGCTGTTCACTTCGATGATATCCATCCGGTCCAAAAGAGGACCGGGGATGGTGGCCGTCGTGTTCGCTGTGGCAATGAACAAAACCTCTGACAGATCCACGGGGATTTCGACGTAATGGTCCCGGAAGCGGCAGTTCTGCTCCCCATCCAACACCTCCAAAAGCGCCGCGGAAGTATCCCCCTTATAATCGCTGCTCACCTTATCGATCTCATCCAACAGCATCAGCGGGTTCTTGACGCCTGCCTGCCTTAAGGCCCCGACGATGCGTCCCGGCATCGCGCCCACATAGGTGCGCCTGTGCCCGCGGATCTCCGCCTCGTCCCGCACGCCGCCCAAACTGATGCGGACATACCTCTTGTCCAAGGCTTCCGCCACGCTCTTCGCCACGGAAGTCTTGCCGGTGCCGGGAGGCCCCACCAGGCAAATGATCGGGCTCTCCCCCTGCTTGGTCAGGCTGCGGACCGCCAGAAATTCCAGGATCCTTTCCTTGACCCGCTCCAAGCCATAATGCTGCTCCTCCAGGATGCGTTCCGCCCGGTCTAAGTCCGTATTGTCCGTGGACGCCTTGTCCCAGGGCAGGTCCAAGAGGGTCTCGATATAAGTCCTCTCCACGGAGTTCTCGGCGCTGTTAGGGTTCAGGTTGCGGAACCTCGCGATCTCCTTGCGGATGCGCTCCTTGACCTCATCCTTCGCCTGAAGCTCTTCCAGGGCTTTCTCAAACTGGTCCGCGTCGCTTCCGCCGTCGTCTTCGCCCAGCTCATGCCGGATATAGGAAAGCTGCTCCCGCAGGATATATTCCTTCTGGTTCCTTTCGACCCGGCTCTTCACCTTCTCCGCCAGCTCCGTCTTGGCTTTCGCCACTTCGACCTCGTTGTACAGCACGTCCACCAGGTAATCGTACCTCTCCTGCAGGGTCGCAAGCTCCAGCACGGACTGCTTGACCGTATAAACGAAAGGAATGCTCATCACCACCAGGTCGATCAGCTTCTCCAAGCCCTTATGGGACT
>CANPWC010000007.1 GCA_947581905.1 uncultured Acetatifactor sp. | reverse complement strand
TATGTCCCTTTAGGCTGTCTGGGTCTGGGGAAGGGTAGAAAAAGGTGTGCCGCGCAGGGGATATGTCTCCTAAGGCTGTCTGGGTCTGGGGAAAGGTAGGAAAAGATGTGCCGCGCAGGGGATACGGATGGAGGAAAAGGAGTAGGCTATGGGAGAAAGAGGGAAAGGAAATCGTTTGGAGATTTATTTTGACCGTCCGGCAACGGCCTGGGAGGAAACGCTCCCGGTCGGGAACGGAAGCTTAGGGGGCATGAGCTGGGGCGGCATCCAGGAAGAGGTCATCGGGCTGAACGAGGAGAGCCTTTGGAGCGGATATGAAAGGGACCGGAACAATCCGCAGGCTTTTGACAGCCTCGAAAAGGTGCGGCAGCTGATCTTCGAGGGACGCAATTTCGAGGCGGAGCCCATCATCTGGGAGACCATGCTGGGCGAATATGGGGAATCCTACCTGCCCCTGGGCAGCCTGCACCTGAAATATCATGGCTTAAAGGAAGAAACCGTCCGTGCCTATGAACGCCGCTTGGACTTAGAAGAGGCCATCGTTACGGAGAAGTTCCAGGCGGACGGCGTAAGCTATGGGCGGGAACTGTTTGCGTCATACCCCGGCAAAGCGTTTATATCGTCCCTTACGTCGGATAAGCCCGTCATGGACCTGGAAATATATTTGGAATCCCCGCTTAGATGCGCTTTCTTGCCGATTCCGGACGGGTTGTCTTTTACGGGGCGTTGCCCGGAGCATTTGGACCCATCCTATGCAAGGACGGGGGAAGAAGCCATCATCTGGGGATATCGGGGCAGGAACTTTAGCGGCAGCCTTGCCGTGGCGGAATGCGACGGACAGGTGTTGGTGGAGAAAGGGCGGATCCGGGTCCAAAACGCTTCCCGCCTGGTTATCACCCTGGCGGCGGTCCGCCCCATGTCCCTGCAGGGGGCTTATACGGATTGGAAAGCGGCGCATATCCAGGATTACCAATCGATTTTCAAGAAAGTGGAGCTATACCTCGGTCCGCAGAAGGAGGTCCCTACGGACGAACGCCTGCGCGCCTTGCGGGAGGGAGGGGAGGACAATGGCTTGTTCGCCTTGTATTTTCAATATGGGCGCTATCTGATGATTTCTTCTTCCCGAAAGGGCAGCCTGCCCGCCAACCTGCAAGGGATCTGGAGTTGGGATTTCCAGGCGCCCTGGAGCTGCAACTGGACCACCAACATCAATTTGGAGATGAATTATTGGCCGGCGCTTGGCTGCGGCTTGGAAGAGTGCCTGGAGCCTTATTTTACATTTGTTGAAAAATTAGCGCGTCATGGGAAGGAGACGGCGCGGGTCAATTATCATTGCAGGGGGTCGGTCCAACACCACAATGCGGACGGCTGGTATTGCACGAACCCCATGGGGGTCGTCTATGGGCAAGAGGGCGGGTCCAAGGCCAGCGTCAGCTGGTCCATGTGGCCCATGGGGCTGGCGTGGCTGGCGCAGGAATTTTATTCCTATTATGAATATGTCCAGGACCTGGATTTCCTGGAAAAAGAGGCATATCCGCTCTTTCGGGAAGCCGCCTTGTTTTTGGTGGATTGGTTGGTCCCTTATAAAGGGCGTTATGTCACTTGTCCCTCCACCTCGCCGGAGAACACGTTCTATGATGAGCAAGGCAGGGTCTGCAGCGTCACCCTGGCGTCCGCTATGGACATGGAGCTGACGCGGGACGTGTTTACGCATTATCTGGATTGCTGCCGTATCCTGAAGCTTCAGGACCCTTTCATGGAAGAGGTGAAAGAGCGGCTGGATAAGCTGGCGGACGTGCAGATCGGCAGCTTCGGGCAGATTTTGGAATGGTTTCGGGAATATCGGGAGGTGGAGCCGGGACATCGGCATGTGTCGCATTTATATGGGCTGTTCCCCTCAGAGCTTTGGGCAGGCAAGCCGGATTTGGAACGGGCGGCGCGCATTTCCCTGGAGCATCGCCTGTCCCATGGCGGCGGCTATACCGGTTGGAGCTGCGCATGGATCATCAACCTGATGGCGGTATTGGGGGATGGGGAAGGCGCTTGGGATTACCTGCATACCTTGCTCACCCGTTCCACCTATCCCAACCTTTGGGATGCGCATGAGCCGTTCCAGATTGACGGCAACTTCGGCGGCATCGCCGGCATGGCAAACCTCTTGGTCCAGGACCGTGGAGGCGTTTTGAAGTTTTTGCCCGCCCTGCCGAAGCAGTTCCGGGAAGGCTTTGTAAAAGGGTTGCGGATCAAGGGGAGGAAGGCGGTCGACATCCGCTGGAGCGACGGCGTGATGGAAGAGTGCCGGATTTGGGACCTTGATGGGGCATAGTCTATAGTCGGATGAAATTCCCGGATTTGCCAGATTTGGCGGAAAAATATGGAAAAGAAATAGAAAAGGTGGTACAATGTCGACAGGAAGGACACCTGTCGACTCCTGAATTGGATGTGCGCCTGGAGGCGGGCGGGATTGGAGCGTGAAAAAAATGAGAAGGAAAAGGATGGGAAAGATGGCGCTTGCGGCGGCGCTTGCGGTTGCGCTGTCATTTGGCACGGCGGGGGTCGCGTTGGCGGGCGATACATACCCCTATGTGGGAGAAAGCGCCAAGGGGGAAAACCAGCCCTATCAGCATGGTTATCGTGTGGAGGACCTGATGGATTGGTCGCCGGAGACCGACCCTTATGCCCCGCTTTTACGGGCCAGGGTGCCCTTGCAGGAGAGGAACGAGCCTTACGCGCCGACCCAGGCGGACCCGGGCCTTGGCAGCAGGGCGCAGTACCTGACCCTGACAGGGGATTATGGCAATTCTTTTTTCAATAGTTCCTCCTATACCAACGAATTTAGCACGTATGCGTTCAATTTCTGGCAGTATATCGATTATTATGCTTCCTGGCACGGGATGCCCTCCGTTGGGACGCCGGAGGAGCTGGATGATGTGGAGGATGAGCGCAACTCCACCGATGGAAGCGCCTGGGAGCGGCGGTATTTTGAATTCGGGCTGGTGAACCTGCCCAATCCTGCCTATACGAACGCGGCGCATAAGAATGGCGCGTTGTCCTTGGGCTGCATGTTCCAGCCCAGGGCTTACCAGAATTTCGAGGTCATGCTTTACCAGGACGAGGATGGGCGTTACCCCGTAGCGGACAAAATGGTGGAGTTGGCGCGCTACTATGGCTTTGACGGTTATTTTTTCAATATGGAGGGACGCTCCTACAGCAACGAGGCTAAGACGAAGCTGCGGGAATTTCTGGCGCAGATGCGAGCGGACGGCTTGTACATCCAGTGGTACAACGCTGGGGCGTTCAACAGCCTTATGCTGACGGATGAAGCGGGGGAAGATGCCGCCAATTCCATGTTCATCGAGTATGGCTGCCCAGTCCCCGGGGATTTCGGCGCGGGGGATTTTGACGAGTTCGCCGTGGCGTTTAACGGCTTTGAGGCGGGCAGGGACCGGTATGACAATGATTTTTCCCGCCTTTATGGGGAAGATGGGATGCTGGGCTCCATTGCAAGCTTAGGAACCGATTTCGTCCAGACGGGGCTGGAGCAGGAAGTGCGTTATGACGAAGAGACGGGGCTGCGCCTGTTTAGCCGGGAATTGGACGAGTACCAGTGGATGGCGTTCCAGCGTGAGCGTTTATGGTGGACCGGCAACCAGAATAGCCGGGCGGACGTCTTGGATCCGGGGCTTACGCAGGAGGCTTCGGCAATCGGCGCGTCGGATTTTGTCGGCGTGGCGGATTACATTGCGGAGCGTTCCGCGATTAACGGCAAATCGTTTGTAACGGATTTCAACACTGGCCACGGCCTGGAGTATCGTGTGCAGGGGGAGCCCTCCAGCCAAGCGGAGTGGTCGAACATGAACCTCCAGGATTACCTGCCTACCTGGCAATGGTGGTTTGAAAGCTCCGGGACGAAGCTTTCGGCAGAATTTGATTATGGGGAAGCTTATCGGAAAGTTTATGAGGACGGGACCGAGGGAACGTTCGGCTTTACGCCCGTGGGCGCATATAACGGCGGCTCCTCCCTGGCTGTTTATGGGGATTTGGACGCAAGGAACTTCCTTCATTTATATAAGACGGACCTGGAGGTAGGAAGCGCCTCCCAGATCAGCGTGACTTTCCGTAAGGTTTCCGCGGACGACGCCTCCATGAAGCTGGGGCTTTTGTTCCAGGACGGGGACCTTGCGCCCACCATCCTGGACCTTGAAGAAGTGCAGACGAAAGGCGGCTGGACCACGGCAGTGGCCAACCTAGGCGAATATGCCGGCAAGAGGGTCGCGGTCATCGGCTTTGTCTTTGAGGGAAAAGCGAAAGGCTATCAAATGAACCTTGGCCAGGTGAAGTTCACCTCCGGGGCAGCTATCGAGTCTCCCGTCCCTACCGGCTTGACCGTGGCGAAAGCCTATGATACCGGGGAGATCGTTTTAACCTGGAACCTGGATCCATATGACCAGGTCAAGCTCTACCGCCTCTATGCGGCCAAGGATGGCAAGGAAGTCTTCCTGGGCGGCATTTATGACGAGACCTATTATGTGAAAAAGATTGACGAAGCGCTTTCCGATGGACAGCTTACCTTCGTATTGAAGGCGGTTTCCGAGGATGGCACGGAAAGCGCGGGCGCTACGGTATCTTATGTTTATGGGGATGCGGTGAAAAATGTGTCGGTCGACAATTCCACGGATGGGCAGCTGGCCCTGTCCTGGGACGGCGGGCAGGCGTCCGTCGACGTCACCACCGTCTATGAGGACGAGCCGCGTACCTTTAGCGGCTCCGGGGCGGGAAGCTGCACCATATCCGTCCCTGCAGGGGCCGAGGCGGATGGGGCTGCCGTCACCATTACCCTAACCACGGCGGACGGCGTCGCCACGACGGTGGACACATCCCTGCCGGACCACTACTGCCAGCCTTATGACGGGACGATCGGCGCGGACCAGTGCCTCACCCAGCCCTCTACCAGCGAATGGCATGTCCTGTATTATCAGAAGGTGCGGGATGGAAAGCGGGAGGAAACGGAGTCCTATCAGCGCGGCGGCGGGGATTGGTCCACATTTGACGTGCTGCCGTTCCAGCTTGACGGCCTCTATGTCTGGCTGGAGGATTACCAAGGCAATGTCTCGGAAGAGGTATATGTCCCGAAGAATGTGGAGACCCCGCCGGATGAAGGGGCTGGGGAAGCCGCGCAAGGAGAGGATGGCGTCATCAGCCAGGGCCAGGCAGCGGTTGGAAGGCTCCCGGAAGACTCAGGAGCAGGGACGGCCAGCGTTTCCGGGGAAGCAGGGACGGCCCAGGGGGCAGGTCCAGCTTCCCACGTGGCCTTGTATGCGGCGGTCGTCCTTGCGGTGCTCGTGGTAGCCTTGGGCATCTTCCTGTATTGGCGTAAAAAGAAGAAGAAATAGGTACGGTGGCGAATGGGCTGTCACGATAAAAAGGTTTGCATTTTCAGGCGGGATATAGTATAATAGTAAAAGTTCGGCTTTAACGCTTTAAAGCCAAGAAGATGAAGTCGAAAAGATACGATTCAGGAGGATTTACCCATGCCGGAAATCAAGTTTTACAAACATGAACCGCTGCCGATCGAGATGCACAAGGTGAAGATCGTGCAGCAGCTCAACCTGTTGCCCGTTGACCAGCGTCTGGAGAAAATGTACGCGGCGGGCTTCAACACGTTCCAACTCCATAACGGGGATATTTTCATGGATATGCTGACGGATTCAGGCGTGAACGCCATGAGCGACAATATGCTGGCGGCCATGATGCGTCCGGATGACGCTTATGCGGGAAGCGAGACGTTCTTCCGCATGCGTGACAAGCTGGAGGAAATCTTCGGCATTCCTTATCTGCTTCCTGCCCACCAGGGGCGCGCCTGCGAGAACATCCTGGCCACCCGCTTCGTAAAGCCGGATAGCTGCGTCATCATGAATTATCATTTTACCACGGCGAAAGCGCACATCACCCGCCTAGGCGGACGTGTGGAGGAATTGGTCAAGGACGAGGGCCTGGTATCCAAGAGCGACCTGCCTTTTAAGGGCAATATCGACTTGGAGAAGCTCGAAGCCTGCATTTTGAGAGAGACGCCAGAGAATGTCCCGTTCATCCGCATCGAGGCTGGGACGAACCTGATCGGCGGCCAGCCGATTTCCTATGAAAATATGAAGGCGGCCACGGATATCGCGAAAAAGTATGGCATCCTGACGGTTTTGGACGCATCCCTCCTGCAGGATAACCTGTACTTCATCAAGATTCGGGAAGAGGGCATGAAGGATAAGTCCATCCGCGAGATCACCAGGATGATTTCGGACTTGTTCGACATCATTTACTTCTCTGCCAGGAAGTTCGGCTTCGCCAGGGGCGGCGGCATCCTGGTGCGTGACGAGGGCCTGTTCCACTCCATGGAAGACTTGATCCCGATGTTTGAGGGCTTCTTAACTTACGGCGGCATGTCGGTCAGGGAAATGGAGGCCATGACCGTAGGCTTCGATGAGAGCATGGAAATGGATATCATCTCCCAGGGCCCCCAGTTCATCAAGTATTGCGTGGACCAGCTGGATGCTTACGGCGTCCCGGTCATCACGCCTGGCGGCGGCTTAGGCGCGCATCTGGACGCGAGCCAGTTCGTCAGCCATATCCCGCAGCAGGAGTATCCGGCAGGAGCGCTGGTCTGCGCGTTGTACATCTGCGGCGGCATCCGCGGCATGGAGCGCGGCACCTTGTCAGAGGAGCGTAACGCCGATGGCAGCGAGAGGTTCGCTTCCATGGAGCTGGTCCGTATGGCCCTGCCTCGCCGCGTATTCACCCTGTCTCAGACGGAATATGTCATTGACCGCGTGAAGTGGCTCTATGACCACCGCGATATGGTGGGCGGCCTGCGCTTCGTCCATGAGCCGAAGACGCTTCGCTTCTTCACCGGCATCTTGGAGCCTACCTCCGATTGGCCCAAGAAGATGGCGGAGGCTTACAAGGCAGAGTTTGGGGCGGACCAATAAACGTCCCGGTTAGATAAAGATTTCGAATCATTCGCCCCGGCAGGCATCCTTCTTAGGATGTCGGCCGGGGCTTTTGTCCGCGGATGGGAGAGGCGCTTCCTGGCGGCCCTTAGGGATGTTCGGCATATCCCTGGCAAGGCAGCCTACCGCTTAAGGTCAATCTTCATTTCAAATGCGGCGAGCGTGACATGTTCGCCGTTTAAGTCAAATTCCTGCACTTTATCCGTGTTGTTGAACATGAAGCGCGCCTCCAGGCCCTCTCCTGTCCGGGTGGTCACTTCCACATTGGCGGGGAGCCCCTCCAGGAACGGTACTTTTGCCTGCCGCAGGATGTCCTTAGCCAGCTTTCCGTAGAGGCTTTTCGTGCAAACGGTTCCCACATAATACGCATATCCAGCGCCGTAACGGTTCTGCACGATGGCGGGCTTGCCCTGGTAGAAGCCGCTTTGGTAGGAAGCAATGGCCTGGGCGCCCTCCGGGTGCAGGATGTCGCACCATTGGCGGCATGGATGGACGCTGCCGTCAGAGTAGACGATCGACTCTTTGTCATAGCCGATGGGGTCGTATTCTTCCACATAAGCCCCGACAAGCTTCCGGTAAGCCGTGGGCAGCGGCTCCATGATGCAGTTGTTGTGCGGGTCCTTTACGCCGCTTCGGACCGTGAGGACGACCGTCCCTCCCTTTTCGGCAAAATCATAGAGGCTTTGGACCACCGCCGCTTCCGTAAGATAGAGTTCCGGCGCGACGACTACCCGGTAATCGGACAAGTCCGCTTTGGGGGAGACCACGTCCACGTTGACCCCGCATCCCGTGAATGCCGCATGGAACAGCATGGGCTGCTCCAGATAATACATCCCGTTGGTCTGGGGCTGGATCCGGAAAGCGAAGTCATCTTCCGGAGAGTAGAGGATGGCCACCTTGGATTGGATCCGGGTGCCGCGGATGGCAAGGAGCTTCTTGGCCTCCTCCCCTAACTGCCGAAATTCTTCAAAGCGCCTGCCTGGGACGTTGGAATGGTCGATCAGGCCGTGCCAGTGCATTTCCGCCCCGCTTACGGCGCTCCTCCAACGAAAATGCACCACGGTATCCGCGCCATGGGCGAAAGCCTGCAGGGAGTAGCCCTTGATCATGCCGGGATAGGGGGTCCTTGCCATGGGCGCCCAGCAGCCGAGCCCGCCGCTTAACTGTTCCATCACGCAGAAATTGTCACGCTTGACGCCCCGCATCAGATCGAGGTGGAACGCGTGGGAATAACATTCTTCTGGATCGTCGGGAAGCCGGGTCGTAGGGTAGTTGTCATAGGAGACGAAGTCGAGCCCGGCAAATTCCTCATAGAAATTCGGCAGGTTGCTGCAGAACCATGCGTTGGTGGTGATCTGGACGCCAGGGCAATTCTTCCGTATGATGTCGGCCTGCCTTAAGAGGTATTCCACCATGTCCTCGGAAGCGTGGCGGCAAAAGTCTAGCATATAGGCAGGATTGAGCCAGGCGTAAGGATAGCTCCCATAAGGGGGCTTGATCTGTTCCCAAGAGGAATATTCCCCGCTCCACATATTGTTGCCATAGGCCTTGTTCAACGCTTCAAGCGTCCCATATTTCTTTTTCAGGCGGTTCCGATATTTGCCCACGCAGGTATCGCAGAAGCAGAAGTTGGCTTCCACCTCATTGTCGATCTGCCAGGCGACGACGGCGGGATTGCCTGCATAATGCCTGGTCATGACATCCACGATGCGGTCCGCATAGCGCAGGAAGTCCGCGTTGTTCAGGCACCGATGCCCGCGGATGCCCGTGGCGGTCTTCCTGCCGTCGCGCTCCGTCTGCACCGAATCGGGATATTTTTCATAAAACCATAACGGAGGACAGTTCGTCGGCGTGCAAAGCACCACTTTGATGCCTCGCTCGGCAAACAGTCCCACCACCTCATCGAGCCAGCCAAAATCGAAGGCTCCGTCCCGGGGTTCCAGGCGGCACCAGGAAAATTCCGCCAGGCGCACAAGCCTGACATGGCTTTGGCGCATCAAGTCCGCATCCGCGCGCCAGAGCGCGGGATTCCAGTGTTCCGGATAGTAATCTACTCCAAGAATCATGACATCCTCCGTTCCAATCAAGTTTCTTTGCCTGATTTTAACATCTGGTGGAAAGGAAGTCAAGGAGGGCCGCGCGGGCCCAACTGCTATTTACAGGTCGCGCGGGTCCAATTGCCCTTTTACGTAAGAGTGCGTGCCTAGCCTTGGCACTGGTCAAGCCCTTTATTTTATGTTATACTGGATGAGGTTGGAAGTCTCTGGGGTTCCTGGAAGAGGCGGACCGGCGATGTGCTGCTGTAGAGGGCGTCCTCAGGTCGGACCGCCGGCGTGCTGCTGTAGAGGGCGTCCTCAGGTCGGACCGCCGGCATGCTGCTGTAGAGGGAGGCCCCAGGTCGGGTCGGCAGCGTGCGGCTGTAGGGGGGCGGTCCCAGGTTGGGACCGGCGGCATGCGGCCAAATAGTGTGCCTGCAGTCACAGGGGCATGGGCGTTATAAAATAAGGATGGTGACGGAAATGGATGATCAGGTGAAGGATACGATTTTTGACCGGATAAGGTTGATGGAAAATTACGCGACGAGGCAGGAAAAGGCGATCATTGAGTTTATCAGGACGCATCCCATCGCGGACATGATCCTATTATCGATAACGGAGTTCTCGGAGCAGGCAGGGGCAAGCGACGCCACGATGCTGCGTTTTTGCAGGAAGCTGGGCTTAAAGGGTTACTCGGAGTTCCGCTTCTTCCTTTCCCAGAGCGAAAACGCGCTTAAGAAAGAGGCGGGTCGGGAGATCGACGTCATCTATGAGGAAATGGTGATGGCGCTGAAATCCACGCATGAGATCCTGGATGAGTCCCAGATCGCCAAGGCGGCGAGGATCATTTTAAACGGACGGCATGTCTACGCGTTTGGAAGCGGCAATTCCGGCGTGGCGGCCCAGGAGCTGAGCAACCAAATCCTGCGCCTGGGCGTGCATTGCGAATATCGTGCCGACGCGCATTTCCAGCTGATCACCACGTCTTTATTGACAAAGGAGGACGCGCTGGTGTTGTTTTCCGTTAGCGGCAGCACCCAGGATATGCTGGAGCTTGCGAAATGCGCGTCCGCCCAGGGGACGCCCCTCGTGATCGTGACGAATTATCTGAAATCCCCTTTGGCGAAATATGCGGACGCGCTTTTGTATGTGGTGGCGAAGAGCGCTCCCTTAGACAGCGGCTCCCTGGTGACGAAGGTGTCCCAGCTTTATGTCATCGACGTGCTCAGCCGGGAAATCCGCAGGCAGCGCGGGCAGGCTGCCGAAGAGGGCTTAAGGAGCACGGCCTTGGCCGTCATGGGGAAAGAACTCTAAGCGGTCTGGCCGATGAATCTTTAAAATCATATTGACTTAAATTTTCATTATGATATAATCAAAAATGAAAATATGAATCAAACCGCGGGCAAGGAGCGGCCGCGGAACAATGAAAAAGGAGGATGTTGCTTATGGCAGGGAAATTCATCATGTATGTGCTCCATTCTTCCCATACGGACGTGGGCTACACGGATACGCAGGAGAAGATGAAGGCGCATCATGTGGCGTTCATCCGGGAAGTGCTCGGACTTATCCGCAAGGAACCGGATTTTAAGTGGAACTGTGAGAGCTATTGGTGTGTGGAGCAATTCCTGAAGGAGGCGACCGAAGAGGAGGCGAAAGAATTTGCCGAGGGAGTCCGCAGCGGCAACATCGGCCTTTCCGGCAGCTACCTGAACCTGACGGACCTGGTGCCCGCTTTTGTGCAGGACGCCATCCTGAAGCGTAACTGTGAAGAACGTGAGCGCCTGGGCATACGCGCCGTAAGCGCTTCCACGGCGGACATCAACGGCTATAGCTGGGGCTTTGCGGACGTGCTGCTGGACGCGGGCGTGGAGAACCTGATGTCCTGTATCCATACGCATCATGGGTATCATCCTTTGATGCGCAAGCAGACGCCGTTTTTCTGGGAATCCCCCAAGGGCGGCAGGCTGTTGGCCTGGAACGGGGAGCATTATAATCTAGGAAACGAGCTGGGCATCGCGCAGACGCCATCGTTCGAATATACGATCCATGACGGGCTGGATTGGACCAGGATGGACGGCTGGGAGAAGGCGAAGCTGCGGATCAAGACGTATGTGGAGACCCTGAAAGCCCAGGGGTATGAATATTCTTTCGTCCCTGTCTCCGTAAGCGGAGCCATGACGGACAATTCCCCGCCATCCCTCCAGGTTTTGGACTTTATCAAACGGTATGACCAGGAGGACGGGCCGATCGAGTTAAGGATGGCCACCTTGGACGAGTTCTTCGCCAGGCTGCGGGAAGAGGATCTGACGAAGATCCCTGTTTACCGCGGGGATTGGACGGATTGGTGGGCGGACGGTGTAGGCTCTACGCCCGCGGACGTCATCCAGTACCGCCGTGCGGTCAGGGATTGCCATATGGTGGAGAAGCTGGATCCGGGACGCCTCAAGATGGATGGCGGGCTGTATGAGGAAGCGTTCCAGAACCTGATGTTTTATGGGGAGCATACGTGGGGATATTCTTCTTCGATCACGGAGCCGTTCCATCCCCAGGTGAACAATTTGGACCAATGGAAGAGGCTTTACGCGCTTAAGGCATCCGAAGCCGCCTATAAGCTTAAGGAAAAAATGCAGGCGCTTCATGGGGAGACCGCCCTTTCTTACCACAAGGAGTTGAAGTTCAAGGCGGTGAACCCGCATGCGGTCCCGGTGAGCGACATGCTTGCCGTGGATTTGGAGCACTTCTTCGGACATAAACATTTCCGGGTCGTGGAGGAGGAAAGCGGGGAACCTGCCGCATTCCAGATCAGCCATTATTCCAGGGGGCCTAAGATGTGCATCCAGCTTGACCTTAAGCCGGGAGAAGAGAAAGTGTACCGCTTAGAAGAGCTACCTGAGCCTCCTTTGGCATCGGCAGGCTTATGCGCGCCGACGGGGATCGAGGGCGTGGACGACCTGCATTGGAAGCTGGCCCAGGCTGCCGAACAGGGCGCATATGTGTGCGAGACAGGTTTGGAGAACCAGTTCTTTAAGCTTTCCTGGGAAAAGGGCAAGGGCATTGTGTCCATTTATGACAAGCAGCACGGGGAAGAACTGGTGGATGGCGCTTATCCGGCGTTCACTCCGATTTATGAAAGGACGCCCCGTAGGGACGGGGAAGATTATGGGACCGTGCGCAGGAACATGGGCCGTAACCGCAAAGCGTTCCGTACCCTGCGGGACGCCGGGGAGCTTGTGGACGTGCGGGTCTTGGAGGACGGCGCGTTGTATTCCAAGGTCCAGTTGGACATGAAGCTGGAAGGGACTTGGGAGTGCGCCCTGCTGTTGACGGCGTATAAGCGGATGCCGAAGCTGGATGTAGATTTCAGGCTGCACAAGGTAAGCGTCCGTGAACCGGAAAACGTATACCTGGCACTGCCTTTTAAGGGGCAGGAGTTGAGCCTTGACAAGGCAGGGGCGATCGTTCGTCCCAGGATTGACCAGCTTCCTGGCACTTGCGTGGACTTTTATGCGCTGCAAAACGGTCTTGCGTTCACCAGGAAGGACAGCACCCTTATCCTGGTCTGCCAGGACGCCCCGTTGATTTCCATGGGGAGCTTGGAAGCCCATCCCATCCGCCTGATGGGGGAAGAGGGCCCCTCCAATCAGGATGAGGTCTATTCCTGGATCATGAATAACTTCTGGGAGACGAATTTCCGCGTGGATTTGGGCGGCTTCTACCAGTTCCATTATGAGCTTGCCGTACGGGAAAAGATGGAGCCGGCAAGGGCGCTTCTGGAAGCGGAGGCCATGAACGAGGGCGTGCTGGAGTTCTATTTATTCGAGTAAAAGTGGCTGGTCGGGGTTAAGGGCCGGGAGCGCGGGGCTGGATTGAGGCGTCGGGTTAGGTTTGGAAAGCCGGGGCGGCCCTGGCAAGGTTTTAGCCGCGGCGGCTTTGGGGCTTTGGAGCTTTGGGACGAACGGCGGCGGAGGAAAGGGAATCAGATGGAAGAGAAACGGATTGGCGTGGACCTGGGCGGCACCAGGGTGAAAATGGGGCTCGTACAGGCCGGCAGGGTGACACGGGAGGAAATCTATCCGACGCCGGTGCAGGAAGGATATGAAGCCGTCCTGGATGTGATCGCCGGAGGCGTCAGGGCTTTGATGGAGGATGCCCCGGGGATCGGGATCGTTGGGATGGGAGTGCCCGGCATCCTGGATTGCGGGCGGGGCATGGTCTGTTATTCCAACAACTTTGGCTGGCAGGATAAGGCTTTCGTGGAAGATATGCAAAAGCGGCTCGGGCTGGAGGTCCGGATCGCGAACGACGCCCAGTGCGCCACCTTGGGGGAGGCGCTTTATGGGGCCGGAAAGGGCTATGGCAGGGTGGCGATGTTCACGATCGGCACCGGCGTGGGCGGCGGCTTCGTCAAGGGCGGCAGGCTGGAAACGGACGCTTATGGGACGATGGCTTATATTTTCGGCCATGAAGTGGTGGAAGTCGGCGGAAATGCCTGTAATTGCGGCAGGAAGGGCTGCCTGGAAGCATATGCGTCGGCACCGGTCCTGGAAAAGGCAGGCAAGGACCTGTTGGGCCCTGGGCATGGCGCAAAAGAGTTGTTTGAAAAGGCCAGGCAGGGAGACGATGCGGCGCTGGAAGCCCTGGAGGGTTTCCTGGATCATTTGAGCGCGGGGGTGGTCAATATCGCGAACATCCTGCGCCCGGAGGTCATCGTGGTAGGGGGAGGCGTATCCGCGTCCGCGGACCAGATCCTGCCCCGCCTGAACGAGGCGCTGCGCAAAGAAGTCTATGGCTACGAATACGCCCCTGTGGCCGCCGTATGCGCCGCGCTGGGGAACCGTGCCGGCATCGTCGGGGCATCCAGCCTGTGACAGGCGTTCCCGGCGGTTTGCTTGGAACGAGGCGTAATGTGAAAGATGCAATAAAAGTCAATGAAAAAGGCGAAGGAAAGATGGAAACGGTAGGAAAAGGGAGAAACAGATATCATAATTTTGACAAGTATCCGGAGAAAAAGGTGGAAGGATACCAGGCGTTCGAGGGGTGGGAAGCGCTGCGGGAAAAAATCATGGGGGAGGCCTCTTCACCCGTGATCGTGGCGGAACTGTACCCTGGCGTGTGCAAGGAAGAGGTCGTAAAAGGACTTGAAGGAACCGGGGCGTGCCTGTTGGACGCGGAAAGGTGCAGCTTGGACGACGAGGCGTACCATAGGCTGATCGACCCGTTTTTGACCGATGACAGGGTGTTCGGCATCATGAACACGCTGAAGCTGGATAACGTATACGACCCCGAGAAGATAAAGCAGATGCGGGAAGAGGCGGACAGGCTCGTACAAGCTGGAAACAAAGTGATCCTGTACGGCGTGGGCGCTGCGCTGGTCGCCGGGGACGATGCGGAAGTGGTATATTTCGATATGCCCAGATGGGAGATCCAGTGCAGGTTCAAGCGGGGCATGACGAACTGGAAGACCGATAACGCAGACGGCGATAAGTTAAAGAAGTTCAAGCAAGGCTTTTTCGTGGAATGGCGAATGGCTGACCGGCTGAAAAAGAAACTGTTTTGGAGGATGAAATGGGTCGTGGACACGGTAGAGCCCGGCAAGCCCAAGATGGTTTCCGGCGAGGGGTTCCGGGCCGGACTTCGGCTTTTGGCCACGGAACCGTTCCGCCTGGTCCCTTATTATGCCCCGGAAGTGTGGGGAGGCCAGTGGATGAAGGAAATCTGCGAAATCAAGGAAGAGTCGGACAACTACGCCTGGGCCTTTGACGGGGTCCCGGAGGAAAACAGCATATTCCTGCGCTTTGGGCAGGTCAGGATGGAGTTCCCGGCGATCGATGTGGTTTTCTTTTGCCCCAAGGAGCTTCTCGGGAACCGCGTGCATGCCCGCTTTGGGGACGAATTTCCCATCCGCTTCGATTTCCTGGATACCATGGGAGGGCAGAACCTTTCTTTGCAGGTCCATCCTTTGACGGAATACATCCAGAACACGTTCGGGATGCACTATACCCAGGATGAAAGCTACTATATCCTGGATTGCGAAGAAAACACGGTGGTTTACCTGGGGCTTAAGGAAGGCATTGATAAAGAGGAAATGATCAAGGAGCTTTATGAGGCGCAAGAGGGCAAGGCGCCATTCCCGGCGGAGAAGTTCGTGAACGCCTGGCCGTCCAAGAAGCATGACCATTTCCTGATTCCCGGCGGCACGGTGCATTGTTCCGGGAAGGACACCATGGTCCTGGAGATCAGCGCGACTCCCTATATTTTCACGTTCAAGCTTTGGGACTGGGGGAGGCTCGGACTGGATGGGAAGCCCCGCCCCGTGCATATCGGGCATGGAAAGGAAGTCATCCAATGGGACCGTACCACGGAATGGGTGAAAAAGAACCTGCTCAACCAATTTGAAGTCATGGAAAGCGGCGACGGTTTTGAAGAGGTGAAGACCGGGCTGCATGAACGGGAATTCATCGAAACCAGGCGTTACCGGCTTAGCCGCCCCCATCGGCTTAAGTGCACCGGCAGCGTCAGCATGTGCAACGTGGTGGATGGGGAAGGGGCGGTCATTTCCTCGACGGATGGCTCTTTCGAACCTTATGAGGTGCATTATGCGGAAACGTTCATCATTCCTGCCAGCGTGACGGAATTCATCCTGTCCCCGTTGGGCAAGGAGTGCATGGTCATACGGGCGACGGTCCGTTGATGCCGGACGCGGCCGCATGGCCGGATGAGGCTGGCTGGCACGGCGCAGTCGGTTGGTCGGATGCGGCCGGACGGCACGATGCGGCCGGACGCGGAAAGGAGGATTTATGGAACGAGCAATGGCAAACGCGCTTTGCAGCGCGGTAGTCGACCAGTTTGTGCTGGACAGGGCAGGGGCGGTGGCTTTCCGGGAAGATGCCCCCGCGCAGGAGGGCGACAGGAAGGAAAGCTTCCTATGGCCTTATTTTGCCACCAGCGGCATGCTTTATCACATGGTCCTGATGGACGAGGAGCGATGGAAGCCGCTATTTCAACGGGTGATCGATGGGTTCGCTTATTATCGGACGGAGGAAGCCGGCATGGAGGCAGGCAGCATCAAATATCATTCCGAAAGGGGTGAAAAGCCCGGGGGCGGGCATGGCGACTGCTTCTTCGATGATAATATCTGGGTCGCGCGTAATTTCCTGTTCGCTTATCACGTTTTTGGAAAGGCGGAATATCTGGAAGAGGCGAAAAGGATCGTCAGGTATATTTACAGCGGATGGAATTATGATTTAGGCGGCCTGGTATGGAATGAGCGGGGCCTGACCGAGGAGGGCACCGCCCAGGAGCTGGAACGGGGGCTGTCGGCGAATGCCTGCTGCATCATCGTCAATGCCCGTTTGTACCAGCTGACCGGCGAGGAAGGTTATCTTGTATGGGCGCATCGCTTCTATGATTTCTGCAAACAGGTGCAGGATGCGGAGACCGGCATTTACTATAACGGCGTCCATACCCTGATCAAAGACCACGTCCGGGTGGCCGGGGAAGTGAATAAGGCGTTGTATGGATATAATCCGGGCAGCATGATCCTGGCGGACCTGCTGTTATATGACATTACCGGAGAAGAAAGCTATCTGACGGACGCTTTCCGGGCCGCGCAGGCATCGCACAAAGCCTTTTTAAAGAAAGGCGGTCCTGACGGGGTGGAGTATTACCAGGATTTCATCTGGTTTGAAGCGATTCTGGCGGAAAGTTATGCCGCCTTGGCAAAGCGCGATAAGGAAAGGGTGCGGCCCTATCTAAAGACCTTGGAGGATTCCCTGCTTTATGCGTACAGCCATTACCGCAGCCAGGACGGCCTGCTTCCCTATGATTATGCGTCCGGCTGGCGTGAGGGAAGCGAACGCGACCGAAGCCTGCTAACGCAAAGCGGGACGGCTGAAATCGCCTGCCTGTTGTGTTTGACGCAGGATTTCTAAGATTTTTAAGGGAAAGGGCGCGTCCTCGCGTCCTTTCCTCATTATACGGCGTTTTTACCTATTCCCTTGGGAGGGAAAAGATGGTACAATGTCGACAGGAAGGGCACCTGTCGACTTCTGAATTAGATGTGCGCCTGGCGGCGCACGGAAACTTGGTACAATAGGTTTGCTGGCGCATGGTCAGGACCGGTTTTAAAATGAAGAGAGGATGGGTTGAGTGATGAAGAAGTTGTCAACAAGCAAAATGTGGCTGTTTGCCATAGGTCAGTTGGGGTGGTCCATGATGTCGGGCTTGATCTCCAACTGGCTGGTGTATTTCTATCAGCCGGACGCTGTCGCGCAGGAGGCGGGGCAGACGATATTCGTGCCCCAGGGGCTCGTGGTGTTCGGCATTTTTACCGTGGTTGGGGGCATCACTGCTTTGGGGCGCGTGTTTGACGCGGTGACGGATCCTTTGATCGCGTCCCTGTCTGATAAATGCAAGTCGAAAGAAGGTAGGCGGATCCCTTTCTTAAGATGGGCTTCCCTTCCCTTGGCTTTAACCACTGTTTTGGTGTTTTGTGCGCCGATCGGGCATAGCAGCGCGCTGAACGTGGCCTGGCTCTTTACATTCGTCATGGCTTATTACCTTTCGATCACGGCCTATTGTACGCCTTATAATGCCCTGATCCCGGAACTGGGGCACGATCAGGAGGAACGGCTTAACATTTCTACGGCGATTTCCCTGACGTTTATCGTTGGTACGGCTTTCGCCTATGTGGCGCCGGTCATCTGGGGCGCCCTGGAGGGCGGGATGGGCCGCGTGCCTGCCATGCGCGTGACGTTCGCGGTCATGGCGGTGGTCGCCTTTATCTGCATGCTGGTCCCGACGTTTGCCATTCGGGAAAAAGAATATGTGCAGGCGACCCCCTCTGAGGACAGCGCCATTTCTTCCTTGGTAAAAACGTTCCGCAACCGGGATTTCCGTATTTTTGTGGGTTCCGACATTTTTTACTGGGTGGGGCTGACCATGTTCCAGACGGGACTTCCTTTCTTTGTCACCTCTTTGCTTCGTTTGGATGAGGGCATGTCTACGATCTATTTTGTGTCGATGACCGCCCTGTCGCTGGTGTTCTATGTGCCGGTCAACATGGGGGCAAAGCGTTTTGGCAAGAAAAAGATGGTCCTTGCCGCGTTCTTCCTCTTTGCGGCCGCGTTCCTTTATACCGCGTTCATCGGCCCGGGGATCGGCATCCCGCCAGTGGTGCAGGGCTTCATCCTGGTGGTCGTGGCGGCGTTCCCCATGGCGATTTTCGGCATCCTTCCGCAGGCGATGGTGGCGGATGTGTCTTTGTGCGACTCGAAGAAGACGGGGGAGAACCGGGAAGGGATGTTCTATGCGGCCCGGACGTTCGCGTTCAAGCTGGGCCAGAGCCTGGCAATGTTGATCTTTACCGCCCTGGCAACCATTGGAAGCGGAAGCGGGTTGGGCTATCGCGTGGTCGCGGCGACATCCGCCTGCCTGGCGCTTATTGGGGGCGTCCTCTTGATCTTTTATGATGAAAAGAAGATCATGATGGGGCAGTGAATTGGAAAATAGAAAGAATGGAGATTATTATGGGTAAGGGAAAAGAGCAGGCTCCCTGTCTGCCGGAAGAGGGTTATGCCCAGCAGATGCGGGAGGTAGTGGAACCTTTCTTGGAGGGGGTCAGAAAATCTGGCACCCTCGCCGTCAAGGGCGGCGAAATCGCATATGAACTGTACCCGCAGCAGGAAAAGGCGGATACGGTGGTCATCAGCCATGGGTTTAGCGAGACATCGGAAAAGTTCTGGGAATTTATTTATTATCTGTACCAGGCGGGATACCAGGTGGCGGTTTGGGACCATCGGGGGCACGGCAAGTCCCTGCGGGAAGGAAAGGATGACAATGTGGCCCATGTCGAGGATTTCATGGATTATGTGGACGATATGCGGCAATTGATGGAGAAGCACATTCGTCCCTTTGCCAAGGGCGGCAGGCTTTTCCTTTACGCCCATTCCATGGGCGGCTGTATTGGGGCGTTATATTTGGAAGCTTATCCGAAAGATTTTGACCGGGCTATTTTGAATGCCCCGATGCTGGCGATCCAGATGGGGCCATGCCCCTTATGGGCGGCAAAAGCGATTTCCGCGGTCATGAAACGTCTTGGCAAGGGAGAAGAGCGCCTTTTTACCCAGAAAGCCTTTCAGCCGGATGAGCCGTTCGAGACGAGCTGCACGGATTCCGAGGCAAGGCACTTCTATTATTTGGAGAAAAGAAGGACGAATCCTCGTTATCAGACCAGCTCCGTCAGCTACAGCTGGCTCTCTGGCGCAATCCGTGCGGGAAAGCTTGCGACAAGGCAGGAACAGGTAGAGCGGATCCACATTCCCGTGTTATTGATCCAGGCGGGAAAAGACGACCAGGTGAAGCCCGGTGCGCAGAAAAAGTTCGCCCGGTACCTGCCGGATAACTGCATCTTGGTACGTCTCTCCAGCGTTAAACATGAGTGTTACCGCTCTTCTACGCCCTTATTAGAGAAATACAGGAAGCTTGTGCTGGATTTCTATGCGGATTGAGGGGATGGGGTTAAGGCGCTGCCTTTGTGCAAATTGCTTCTATCCCCAGGTCTGTATATTTATAGAAATTGCACACTTGAATTTTGGGAAGCATTCGACTATAATGAAATAACAACGTGTAGCTTTCAACTGCGTAAATCCGGTTGGAGGCACACGTTTTTTTTGTGCCAAAAACTTCCATGCCGCAAAACATTCCTCGGAAAAAGAGGGAGCTTGAAGCATGCAGCATAGGATGGAATCATTTTGAAAGGATGTGGTTTTCATGGAAGAAAAAAACGATCAGTTCCTTGGGGAGGGGCAGATTGGCAAATTGATGCAGAAATACGCGGTCCCCTGTATCATTTCCCTGTTGGTGGGCGCCCTGTATAATATTGTCGACCAGATCTTTATCGCGAACGCTTCTTATCTTGGCTCCTATGGGAATGCGGCGAATACGGTCGTTTTCCCGCTGACAGTCATCGCGCTCGCGGTTGCCGTCATGATCGGGGACGGGTGCTGCGCGTTTGTAAGCCTGGAGCTGGGCAGGAAACGGGCGGAAGTCGCCCGAAAGAGCGTGGGCAATTCCGTGGTCATGGTCGTTGCCTGTGGCTTGGCCCTATGTGCGGTATACCTGGTTTTCGGGGACCAGATCATCGCCATGTTCGGCGGGACTGTGAACGAAGAGACGTTTGGCTATGCAAAGGAATATTTCTTTTATATCTCGCTGGGGATACCGTTTTATATGTTCGGGCAGGCGTTAAATCCCATCATCCGGGCGGACGGGAGCCCTCGTTTCGCGATGGCGTCCACGCTTGCCGGGGCTGTTACCAATATCATCCTTGACCCAATCTTCATCTTCCCTTTTCAATGGGGCATGATGGGGGCCGCCGTGGCTACCGTCATCGGACAGGTTGTAACTGCCGTCCTTGCGGCCTGGTATCTTTGCCATATGAAGCTGGTAAGGCCCACAAAGCGGGATTTTAAGATGGATGGCGGCATTTGCCGAAAATCTCTTCTGCTCGGCATCACCAGTTTCCTGTCACAGATTTCCCTGGTCGCTTCTATGGCGGCGGTCAATAACATGATTCGAAAATACGGCGCATTGGATCCGATTTTCGGGCAGGGACAGTATGCACAGATTCCCATGGCGGTGGTCGGCATCGTCATGAAATTTTTCCAGATCGTCATCTCTATCGTCGTTGGCATGGCTGCTGGATGTATTCCCATCGTCGGCTTTAACATGGGCGCTGGGAAAAAGGGGCGCGTCAAGGAGCTGTTTACCAGGCTTCTGTTGGCAGAGGCGGTTGTTGGTGCGGCAGCGCTTGTCATTGTCGAATTGATGCCGCTACAGCTGATCCATATCTTCGGGGCGGCAAATGAAAGCGCTTATTACACGGATTTTGCGGTCCGGGCATTCCGTATTTACCTGTGCCTGCTTCCTTTGGCTTGTGTGAATAAGGCCTGCTTCATTTTCCTTCAGGCGATGGGGAAAGCGGCATCCTCCACCGTGATATCCATGGTCCGGGAGTTCGTCTTCGGGGTTGGGTTCGCCCTTTTGCTGCCTGTTTTCTTTGGGCTAGACGGCGTTTTGTATTCCATGCCGCTTTCTGACCTTTTGACGTTTGCCATCGCAGGCTATTTCATCGCAAGGACTTATCAGGGGCTGGACCGATGACTATTTTTAAAAGATAGTGGCTATATTTTTAAAAAAAGTAGTTGATTTTATCTAGGAGATGGGCTATAATACCTTTTGGTTGGAGGCGGCGGACCGTCGTTTTCCATTCGGGGGTGTAGCTCAGATGGGAGAGCGCTTGCTTCGCATGTAAGAGGTCGAGGGTTCGAATCCCTTCATCTCCACTTTTCATTGTGCGAATCCGAACCTTGGCTGTGGTCCAGTGTTCGGATTTCGTGCGTTTTGCCCCATGATAAGGCACATAGTTGGGGCTTGCGCCACCGTAAGCCGTATAAGATGTTCCAGGAGGAACCGCATATTTGATATGCGGTTTTTGTATTATGGGAGGCGGGCATAGGGAGCACACCGCGGCAGGGACGCCGGGCGCGTGCCGCAGTGCCGCGGCAGATAGGCCGGGCGCACAGCTATAGCAGGACGCCGGGCGCATGCCGCAGTGCCGTAGCAAATAGGCCGGGCGCGTGCCATGCGCACGGCTAAGAAGTACGAGAGGGAGAAGAAAATGGGCATATTGATGTACTTCGCCATTGTGGCATTGATCATTGTGGTCATAGGGGTCCTTAACGAGAGGTTCTTCCATATCCAGAGCGACATCGCCCTGGTGTTGTTCTCCGGGCTGATCAGCCTGGCGGTGATCGCGCTGCGGCATGTGCCGGGGCTGGAGGGGTGGATGGATTCCTTCCGGACGGCGAACCGCTTTGACTTTGAGACTTACCTGTTGGACGGCGTCCTGTGCTTCATGCTTTTCGCGGGTTCCAGCAAGGTATCCATGCGCAAGTTCCGAAAGAACCTTAAGACGATCACCCTGCTTGCTTTCTTAAGCACGGTGATTTCCTCCGTCGCCTATGGCATATTGTTTTTCGGCGCTTCCTATGCGTTTGGGTTGGGACTGGATATCTGGACCTGCATCCTGTTGGGCTGCATCGTGTCCCCTACCGATCCGATTGCCGCCACGGGCATCCTCAATAAGCTGGGGATGTCGAAGAACGTGACCTCCATCATCGAATTTGAGTCCCTGTTCAATGATGGGACGGGAGTCGCCCTGTTCCTATTCGTCAAAGGCATCGTCTCCCATATGGGCGGAGGGAACTTTTTCTATATCATGCTCACGGAGCTGGTAGGGGCCGTGGCCGTGGCGCTAGTCGTATCTTTCATATTATTCCAATTTTTAAAATGGACGGTCAACCCCATCCTCCATATCCTGATCAGCCTTGCGGACGTCATGCTGGTCTATGCCTTGTGCGAGCACCTGGGATTTTCCGGCGTCATCGCCTCCGTGGTGTGCGGCATGTATTTCGCCTATCTGCGCGGAACGATCGCAAGGCGGCTTACGGTGCAGGACTTAAGCGACTGGTATCAGGATTTCTGGGAGGTGGCGGACGGCATCCTAAATTCTTTGCTGTTCGTCATCCTGGGGCTGTCCGTGATGAACCTGCAGATCAGTCCCTGGATCTGGGTCCTTGCCCCGGCGGGCATCGTGTGCGTGCTCCTGTCCCGTTACATTGGCGTCAGGTCCTGCACGCTTATGGTGGGAAAGCGCAACATACCCGGCGGCTACACGCCCAAGGAATACAGCCTTTTGATGACCTGGAGCGCCTTGAAGGGCGGCCTGTCCTTAGCCTTGGTGCTGGGGACGGCGGAGATTTTGGGCGATGCGCAGTATCTTGCGCTGCTTAACGTAACCTATGTCACGATCTTTTTCACGGTGTTGGTGCAGGGCCTGACTACCAAGGGGGTCTATCGGAAAATCGAAGAAATGAAGCGGCTGCGCGTCAAGCGCCAGCGTAAGGAGGGGTAGAAGAGCATGAAAGTATTGGTCGTTGGACTGGGCGAAACAGGCATGATGCTTGCGGAACGCCTTTCAGAGGAAAACCATGAGGTCTCTGTCATTGACACGGACCACAGGCTGATCGAGCGGGCGACGGAACGCCTGAACGTGAACGGCGTGGTAGGAAGCGGCGCTTCCAGGAGCATCCTGATGCAGGCGGGCGCGGAGACGGCGGACGTCCTGATCGCGATGACGCCCATGGATGAGATGAATATTTTTTCCTGCATCACGGCAAAAAAATGCGGCACAAGGTTCGTGTGCGCCCGGGTCAGCAAGGCGGAATTTGAGGAGGATCGGGAGTATGTGTCCCGGGAATATGGGATTGATGCGCTTTTGAACGCGGAGAAAGAGACCGCCGTGGAGATCCAGAAACACATCGCCCTGCCGGGAGCCCTCCATGCGGACGCCTTTTTCAGTAATAAGGTGATGATGGTGGCGTTAGAGGCGGGGGAGGGAAGCCCGTTGGTCAACCTGTCCATGCAGGAGGTGAGGCAGTTCTTCCAGACGGAGCTTCTGGTGGCCACGGTCACGAACGGGACGAGGCTCATCATTCCGGACGGTTCTTACCATATCCTGCCGGGGGATGTGCTGCGGGTCATCTTTTCCACCAACCCGGACGTGGTGCGGGATATTTTCCATAAATTGCATGTGAAAGAGAAGCCGGCGCATAACGTCCTGATGATCGGCTGCAGGACGACCGGCTATTACCTGGCGGAGCGGTTGTATGGAAAGTATGCCTTGAAGATCTTGGAGAGCGACAGGGAGCGCTGCGTGGAGCTGGTGAAGCGCTTCCCCAAGGCACAGGTGATTTGCGGGGACGCCATTGACACGCAGGTGCTCAAGGAAGAAGGGGCGGGGAAAGCGGACGTATGCGTGGCCCTTACCGGGGATGACCGTACCAACCTGGCGGTATCCATGTATGCCTGGTCCCACGGGGTAGGGCAGGTGATCGCCAAGCTCAATGAGATGAGCTATGGGCAGCTCTTGCGCAAGTCCAATATTGACGTGGCCATTTGCCCCAGCGCGGTCATGCTGGAAAAGGTGTTGTCCATCGTGCGCAACCTCTCCAGCGGCGACCACAGCAAGATCAGGCGGCTTTACCGGATCGCGGACGGCATGGCGGAGGTCATCGAATTCGAGGTATCGAAAGGCTTAAGGAACCTGGACATCCCGTTTGCCGATGAACGCTTCAATACGAAAAAGGGAGTGCTGGTGGCCGCCATCATCCGCGACGGCCAGGTCATCATCCCTAACGGCTCCAGCCGGATCCTGGTTGGCGACCTGGTGGTCATCGTGGCGGATCGGAAGAACCGCATCAATGACCTGGAAGACATTTTCGGGAAAAAATAAGTCACCTTAAAAATATCCGAAGAAGCGGGCCGTAGAGCTTTCGGGCATAGGGCTGGTAACGCATGGGCAGGTCGATCCACGTTTTCTTGTCCACGATGGATTTGCGGTGGGAGAACGCCTCATAGCCGCGTATGCCATGGTAAGCGCCCATGCCGCTTTCCCCGACGCCGCCGAACGGCATGGCGCTGGTGGCCAGGTGGATCACGGTGTCATTGACGCATCCGCCGCCGAAAGGGATGCGGGAAGTGACCGCTTTGATATGGCTTTTCTCTTTGGAGAAAAGGTAAAGGGCCAGGGGCTTTGGCCGATCCCTAAGAAGGGAAAACACGGAGTCAAAGTCGTCAAACGTAAGGATGGGGAGGATGGGGCCAAAAATTTCTTCGCCCATCACGGGATCGTCCCAGGAGACGTCTTTTAAGACGGTAGGGGCGATCTGGAGCGTATCCGGGTCGCCCTGGCCGCCATATGCCACTTTCTTTGGATCGATGAGGTGAAAGAGGCGGTCGTAGTGCTTCTTGTTCACGATATGCCCATAATCCGGGTTGGACAGCGCGTCTTCGCCGTATTGCCGGATGATTTCCGTCTTTATGGCGTCCAGCAGCTTATCCCGGATGGCGCTGTCGCAGAGGATGTAATCCGGGGCCACGCAGGTCTGACCGCAGTTTAAATATTTCCCAAAGACGATGCGCCTTGCCGCAAGCGGCAGGTTCGCCGTGGCGTCCACGATGCAGGGGCTTTTGCCGCCCAGCTCCAGGACCGCGGGCGTCAGCCGCTCGGCGCAATGACGCAAGACCTCGCGTCCCACCGCCTGGCTTCCGGTGAAGAAGACCATATCGAACTTCTGGTCCAGAAGCTTGGCGTTTTCCGCCCGTCCTCCGGTAATCACGGCGACATGTTCCGACGGGAAGCACTCCGTTACCAGTTCTGCCAATATCTTGCTTGTGGCGGGGGAATAGGCGCTCGGCTTCAACACCACGGTATTCCCGGCGGCGATGGCGTCTGCCAAGGGGTCGATGGTCAGCAGGAACGGGTAGTTCCAGGGGCTCATGATGAGCACGTTCCCGTAAGGCACCGGTTTTACATAGCTTCGGGAGGCGAACTGCGCCAGGGGCGTGGCCACGGTCTTGGCGCGGCTCAAAGGACGGGCGTGCCGGATCATCCATGTGACCTCCGTCAGCGCGAGCCCCGTTTCACAGAAATATCCCTCGTAATCGCTCTTGCCCAGGTCTTTGCCCAACGCTTCGGCAATTTCTCCCTCATGACGCCTGATCGCTTCGCGCAGCCTCTTTAGGGCGGCAATCCTGCCCTTGATCGGCAAGGTGGCCCCGGAGGCGTAAAACGCCCTCTGTTTTTCCAAAAGTCCTTCTATGTCCATAGGTTCTTCCCTTTCCATGACTTTGTAGTAGATTTTTTCAAGTTCGGCGGCGTCCATCAACACCGGCACGGGATAAAGGGGATTGGCTTCCCGCGCGGCATGCCTCGAAAGCTTTGGCACGTCCTCTGCGCGGATCCCCTCAAGACGCTCCGGGATGCCCATACGCCGGTTCATGGCTTTTATTTCCTCAAGGAACCGCTGGGCGGCCACGCTGTCTGGCTCCTTAGGCGTCGCGATCCCGGCGGCGACGGCCAGCTCATGAAGCTTTTGATGGACGGCCTCGCCATAAAAGGTAAGGACGATAGGCATTAGCACGGCATTGGCCAGGCCATGGGGGATGTTGTAGGCCCCGCCCAGGGAATGGGCGACGGCGTGGATGTAGCCCACATAGGATTTGGAGAAGGCGCGTCCCGCCAGGAAAGCGGCGGTGAGCATGTTCTGCCGGGAATCCTCGTCCCCGTCGAAATACGCCTTTTCCAGATTCGTGAAAATAAGCCTAACGGCTTCCAAAGCATCCGCGCGAGTGCTTTTCGTGGTAGAGCGGCCGATGTATGCCTCTACCGCGTGCGTCAGGGCGTCCATGCCGGTGGTGGCGACCATGTGCTTCGGCAGGCTCTTGGTGTTCTCCGTATCCAATACGGCCAGCTTCGGGATCAGGGGGAAGTCGTTGATCGGGAACTTGTGCCCTGTGGCAGGGTCCGTGATCACGGCGGCCAAGGTCACTTCACTGCCGGTCCCCGCTGTGGTGGGCACGGCCACCAGATAAGGGATGGGCAGCAGGACTTTCAGGATCCCTCCCATTTTACCCAACGGCTTACGGGGACGGGCCGTCCTTGCCCCCACCGCCTTGGCGCAGTCAATGACCGAGCCGCCGCCGAACCCGATCAAGGCCTGGCAGCCGTCTTCCCTGTACAGGGCGAGCGCCTCCTCCACGTTTTGCACCGTGGGATTGGCCACGGTACTGTCATAGATGCTGAAAGCGATGCCGGCATCTGAAAGCGCGTCCGTTAACGACGTAAGAAGCCCGGCCCCCTTTACGCCTCCGTCCGTGACGATGAGGACCCGGGAAACCTTGTGCCCTAAAAGCTTCTTCGGCACATCTCCCACATGCCGGATGATTTCCGGGTCCCGGTAAGGCAAGATTGGAATCGCCGCCTTAAAACAAAATTGATAAATCCGACATCCCATACCAATAAGACGATTCATGTTGACCTCCAAGTGTTTCTATTCCAGCACACCGTGTGCTGCAAGGCTGAAAATAAAACGCCCTGCGCAGGCGCTTGCCGGTCTTCCTTCGGATGGCGCGTAAGGCGCGGCGCGCGCCGCCTAGTTTGCCCTCATCCCATCCAACAGTATGCCAAAGGAATAGCGGAAGCCTTTCAGGGCTTCTTCTTCCGGCAGGTCACGGGCCAGGGCGTCGGTATTGTAGCCCCGGATGAAGCACCAGATCGCGTAGCTCATGAGATCGCAGTCTACGTCCGGCCTTACCAGCCCCTGTCCGATCCCAAAGCGGATCAGGTCCTGGATCTGTCCTTTCCACCAAAGGAAATTCTCCGTGGAAACGCTGTCCTGGGTGAAGACGTATTGGTTCATGCCCAGCTTAAGCCGGTAGGAAAGCTTTAACGTCCCAGCGGCGATGTCCGTTATTTGCCCAAAGAAATCCCCTTTCGGATCAAACTGTTCCAGGATGCCCTGGCGCATCCGTAAGGCCATATCCTGATAGACGAGCCCCAGGACTTCTTCCACGTTATGGAAGCGGTTGTAGAAGACCCGGTTCGTCACGCCCAGCGCCCGGATGATCTTGCGTACCGTGACCGTCCCAGCGCCCTCGCTCAAGGCAAGCCGGGCGGCCGCATCCACTATTTTCCCACTCATTTCGTCTCGGATGAGCTTTCCATCCGTCGCCATCTCCTCGTACCTCCAGCACACTGTGTGCTAAGCCTACCACATCCCAGGTCCCTTGTCAAGACGGAAAACGACAGCACCAGTCCTCTCAGAGGCGGTGCTGCCGTCCTTTTTGCTCAAGATGGGTTGACGACGCGGGCATAAGCCCGACATGGGACCTTACGGGTTCTGGGAGCCCGTGACCTGCTGTGACAGGAACGCGAAGTAGGATTGCTCCAGATCCAGGTATTCATCCCTTGTTTTCAGGATCTTCCTGTCATTTAACTGGGACCTTAAGCGCTGGATGGCTTCCTCCGGATAACATCCCTCTTCCGTGCCTGCCTGGGCCTCGTTTAGCGATTCCTCGACAAGGAGTTTCAAGTCGGCGTAGGAAAGTTTATTGCGGCTTTCCAAAAAGGCGGCGTAAGCGTCCCGCAGGACCAGCCATTCATCGTAATATTTTTGGCTCGGGACGATCCCAGGGTCGCTATAGACTGCCTTCGTTTGCTGCAGGGCGGCGGAAAGCTGTTCTTTCGCCTCTGCCGTAAACTGCCACAGGCCGTCTCCGACGACGGTCAGTTCCAAGGCGGTTTCCACGGCTTTCATTTCACATTCCAGGAAAATGTATTTCGCCGTATGGAGCTGGTACAAGCCGTTGTCCACGATGTTCGTATACCCTTCCGCCCCGAATTGGCTGTAATTTTCAGGGACAGGGACCCGGTCCACGATCGGGACGTAAGCGTCCTCCAGGCCGGCGTTTTCCATGATGACGCGGGCAGGGCCGACCGGCAGGAATTTCGGAAATACATGGGTATCGACCAGTTCGCTGCCAGCGTCTGAATTGACGGAGTTGATGTCTGCGGAGGTATAATTGTCCCTCATCACAAGATTCCTTGTCGAACCCCCTGCGAAGAAATAGTGCCCCATATCCTCCGTCACATTGTTTTCCCACAAAAGGTCAGAGCTTCCGTTGTCCATATACAGGGAAGCGGTCGGGAAATGCTGCCCGTAAATATAATTCCCGGAGAACACGGACCCCGGCTGGTTGCCTAGGGTGTATATCCCTCCGCCGTCATAGCATTCCAAGGTGCAGTCCTTGATATAGTTGTCCACGATCCGGTTGTTCCTGCAGGTCGTGGAATCCCGGTTGTTGTCCCATCCCCAGCCGCAGGAAATGGCGGTGTAGGAGATGTTGTTGAAGTAATTATGGGAAACCTCCAGGCTGTCCACGTAATAGCCGACCACGGCGGGAGAGGACCAGTAATAGTCAGCCACATGGTAAAAATAATTGTTATTGATGAAAGTGTTCTTGCAGACTTCCTCCAAGGGGACTCCCGCCCGGGCATAGTCGAAGATCTTCGTTTCGCAGATCCAGGCGTTGTCGGAAGTAAGCGCCCTCAAATAGCGGTAAGACTCCCCGTTTTCGGGATTGTCCAGAGTGAAGGCGTATTTTGTGAAAGTGACCTCGCTGATATTGAAAGATTGCTTCTTGACCACGTCTTGCGCGGCATCCAACCGTAAAGAAACGCTCTTTTTGAAGTCCGCGTCATTGGAAAGCTGCACCTCCGTCACGGCGCCTTGCTTTAAGTAGAAGTCAGCCGCGCCCACCTGGAACTGGCCGCCCAGGTCGTACTGGACCCATTCCGGGGTCTCCGTATCGGCACGCCACCCGGTTTCCACATTGCCGTCGTTTGATTTGCCTGGCCTGGTCGCGTTGCTGGAGTAAGCGGAGGCGGTCACGTCCGCCTTGCGGGCCAGGTCATAATATTCCTCCGTCTCGTCGATGTAGTCATGGGTGAGCAAGCCCACGGAAATGGCGGAATCCTTGATGTCATAAAAGGTGTTTCCAACGATGCTTGTGTCGTTCACCCCTTCGTGGATCCCCAGGGCGACGGCTGCCAAGCCGGAAAAGTCATTATTGAGGAAGCTGATCCGTTCCGCGGCATCCAGGGTGATGTTGGAGGGAGTGAAAAAGACCTCCCCGTCCCCGGTCATGGTGCTGACCCATTGCGCCTGCGTGGAATTAAAGCCATATTGCATGGGATAGAAATAGGCGGCATGGGCGAAATGGAGGTTTTCAAAGGTGATGTCGCTTGCCTTGTGCGCCAGGTCCGTCCCGCTGATATGGACGAGTTCCTCCAGGATGGGGATGTAGACGTCAGCCGTTTTCAGGTCCACATCTTCCGTAGGCATATAATACAGGTAATCTTCCTGGGCATTGTAATAAAACTCCCCTGGGGCGTCCAGAAGCTCATAAGCGTTTTCAATGTAGATCCTGTCATAGGAGTTGGGGGGATTGGTATCCCGGGTAGTAATGGAATGGAAAGAGGGCTGCAGGATCGCCGCATATTCATCCGCCCCTGCCTTGACGATGCCCTCGCACCTGGAAAAATAGCACATCCAGGCCACATCATAGCGGAATACCAGGTCCTCTACGTTCGTCAGCCCCTCCAGGATCTCCTTGTCCATGACGATGCCTGCATTGGTGGACATCTGTCCGGAGGGATGATAGAAGGAATTGCCCTTGACCTTGGTATTGGTCCTGGCCAAAAGTTGCTTCTCCCCATTGACATAAAGCTCCCGGATCATTTCCACCCCGGCGGCCTTGGCGCGCCAGATGCCGTTTTCATAAGGCTTCCAGCCGGTGACTTTCTTGCCGCCGGAAATGACCGGGAAATCCTCCTTATCCCCTCGATAGATGACTTTATAGCCGTTTTTGCCGGAATCCCGTTCGTCGAACATAAGGGTTTCCGTCTGCTGATAAACGCCGGGGCCGATCTGCACGATGATGTCCCCGGTCATGCCCTCGGAGATTTCGCGGACCTCCTCCTGTGCCCGGGCGATGGTCGCGAAAGGCTTTTTGGAAGTGCCCTTCCAGCGGTCTTTCCCATCTTTGCTGACGTAGATCATGCGGTATACGCCCTCCTCGTAAGAAGCGTCTTCCTGGCTTGAAAGACCGCTTCCGCAGGAGCATAAAAGGGCGATCGCGGCGGCAAAACAGATGACTCCAGTTACAAATTTCCTCATGGTCTTCCTCCTGTGTATCGATCCGAAAGGCGGATGGTTCCCAAGTGCCAAATAAAACCTAGTTTCATTTTAGGGAAAGGTTTTGGGGGCCACAAGCAAAAAAAGCAGACTTTTCCTTTAGATTTCCGCACAGTTTATAGAAGGGGGGAAGAGAAAGGAGGACGGCGCGTCCCGCAGGAAGCGCCGCCCTGCAAAGGCGGGCGCGTTTTAATAAGCGGCATCCGCGTCAGGCCCTGCCGCGCCTAGGCGGGCTTTTTCCAGGGAATTGCGGATGGCCTCCAAAAGCACCAGGGAAGTATATTTGCTTTCCGTCTCATAGGTGATGTTTTCCACCGATTGCTTCTCGTAGATCTGCTCGCAGAGGGAATCGAGGGTGGGCTGCAGCAAGGGATACATGGTAGTGACCGCCTCGTTCAGGTTCACCAAGCGGATGGAGTTTATCTGGTCGTGGTCCACGATCACTTCCACGTCGACGGCCTGGTCATTCAGCACCAATTGGGTGGTATAAATGCCGGGTATGTAAATGCCGTCGGATGAGGAAGCGACGGGTTCTTGCGCCGTATCGGCCCCTTCTTTCGCATCCGCGTCTTGGGGGGCGGCCGTGCCGTCCTCTTTCTTTGGCAGGAACATCAGGATGAGCAGTAGGAGGAAGAGGATTCCCAACGCCGCGAAAATTCCTGTATAGATAACTTCTTTCATATGAAGCACTACGATCTTGGTCTTGGCACTCATGAATCTTCCTTTCTTAGCGCGTGTCGTTACCCTTTGCTACAATGTATGCCCCAGGGGCCTTGCTTATGCGGCAAACTTTTAGGCTTGACAGCAAGGCTGGGTTGTTGGTATGATGGAGGGCAGGACAAGGGCGTTCTTATCGTGGCGGAGAGTAGGATAAGGATGTCCTTTTGCAATCTGTGACAGATTACGGAAGAATGGAAAAGAATGGAATGGAGGTTAGTATGAAAAATTACAGTAAGGAGCAGATCCTTAAGATGGTGGAGGAGGAAGATGTGGAATTCATCCGCCTGCAGTTCACGGACATCTTAGGCAACCTGAAAAATATCGCCATCACCGCAAGCCAGCTGGAGCGCGCGCTGGACGACAGGTGCATGTTCGACGGATCGTCCATCAAGGGCTTTGTAGGCGTGGAGGAGTCAGACCTCTACCTGCACCCCGACCTGTCCACCTGGGCGGTGTTCCCGTGGCGGCCCCAGCAGGGCAAGGTGGCCCGGTTCCTCTGCGACGT
>CANPWC010000006.1 GCA_947581905.1 uncultured Acetatifactor sp. | reverse complement strand
ATTTATAACTGGTTGTCAATTCATATTTTTTTGGGGTGGTGGATTTATTGTACGTACAATCCGTCCACGCCAAATATGAGGGCTGTAAGCCTCTCGGTCGCCACCCTAAGGTCGGCATACACGTTGTTTTTTGATATATGCTGCTTCTCTGCGACCTCCTCGACCGACAAGGCGTCGTCAGCCATGTACATGTCCCATACGACTTCAAAGCGCCTCGTTTCGACTTCCCGGTTCGGCGCCTTGTCACAGTATGCCCTGTACAGGCCGAACATGGTTTCGATGTGCGACACGATTATCGCGGTCCTGGTGGCGCTGCGCTTAATGCTATCGATAATGACCTCGTTGTCATATATCGACATCATCGATTCCAGGATGTCCAGTGCCGACTCCCCCATCTGCGCCCGCCCGAACACGGAGCTTTCCGCGTGCTCCTTAAGCATGTGGTAGTTCCGCAGGAGCAGCTTCGTGTTCCTTAAGCGCCGGTCCGCCCTGCTGGAAAGCTCCTTCTTCCGTTCCTGCCCGTAAGCCTTCAACGCCTCTTTCGCGCCGATCATGGCGGCGCTCTCGTATATCCCCTTGAGCTGTTCCTGGGTCATCGTTACAAGCACCGGCCGTTTCCCATTGGCGTTGCCGGGATCCTCCCGTACCACGTTTGCAGCCACATCCATCCCGCCCCCGCCTTCCGCTAAGGGCATGTCTTTTCCATCGATATCTACGTGCATGCTTCCGCTCCTCCTTAAAAAGTCTTCCCATTTCCATCGATCCATGGTATAATGTGTCTGTCTGTCGGGAGGGTCGCGAAAGCGCCCTCCTTATCCCATAAGCGACTGCAGGTACTCGTCGATCGATATCTGCCCAGGGATCCCATAATCCTCCGCCTGCCCTTTCTGCGGCTGGGCCCCTTTCCTTTTCCCTTTATCCTTTTTACGATGTACATGGCGTTTTGCAGGTCGCCCTCCAAATATTTCAGGGTGTCCGGGTCTACCGTGTTTTGCAGGGCGGCATCCAGCTTTTCCGCATAATCTTCTCCCCTCCAGCAGTGGATCCCGTTGTCCGCCATGACTTTCAAGAGGCTGTCAAGGAGCTTTAGGTCTGCCTCCGCCTTTTCCAGGCGCTCCAGCCTGCCATATGCGTCCGACAGGTCCCTTGCCATCTTGCTTCCAAGCTCCCAGCCCAGGTCCCTTTTGGCTGCCCGGTCCTCCAGGTAGTCTTTCGCGTATTCCGCCCGGGTCTCATAAAACGGGATCCGGTCCTGTGCCAACCTGCTGAATATGATGTACTTATATACGCCGACGGGCTCCTCTATCTGCCGGTAAAGCGCCCTTTTCTTCTTCATCAGCTTGCCGGTTTCTGGATAATAATAGATTAGCCCAATGTCATCCGGTATTTCCTCCTTCTTGACCATCCCGGCCGGGACGACGAAGTAAAACTCATTGCAGTACTGCAAGTATAGGTGGTATTTGCCGTCCCGCAGGAAGTCTCCGCGGCTGACCTTGACCTCGTAGCCGGTCACGCGTAATGACGTATAGCTCCTGGTGATGGCCAACCCGTCAAATATCAGGAGCCCCTGCGGGCCGGAAAAATACGTGGAATCGGTCTTGCATTCCGGGATGAAGAAGTCGTTCGGCCTATATTTTGCCAGGGCCAGCTTTATTTCCTTGGATGTGGCTTTCCGCTCATTCATCGCCTCGTTCCACCTCCTTCAAACATCCTATATAGCCTCCTGTCGTAATCCGTGAAAGTTTCCAATCGACGGCCGTAATCAGCAGGTACGCGGACATCACCATATGGAGGCGCGTCGGCGCGTGGGCGACCTTGTACAGCATGTCAACATATACGTCCTCTGCGCTAAGCCCCTCCATGTACTCTTCCAACTTGCCCATGTTGTCGGCAACAATGCGGAAATCCTTGCATTCTTCCGCTATCGCATGGATTAGCTGCTTTGCCTCGTCCGTGAAAGAGATCCAGCCATCTTTGATGACGTCCATATGGAGGAGGCTTTTTACCATTTCATCCACATCTTTCATGCTCACTCCTCCGTCGCCTTTTTTACCTTCTCCACCTCCACGAGGGAAGTCGGACGTACACATCCTTTCAGGCCGTCGTATAGCTCCTTTGCCCCAGGGTTCCCTTTCTCGACCTCGTCCGCTATGTGGCGCAGGACGAAGACGACCATCCCGGCATCCATTTTCGCGTATGGGCTTAGCGCATTGATGACGTTATTCGAGTAATATTCAAGGCCCCTTTCCATTAGCTTCATCGCCTCTGGCGTCTTCCCTTCAACGGTAAGCGCGATGCACCTGTCCGCGAAGCTTTTCATCCTTTTCTTCATCTCTTAGACCATCCTTTCCCTTGCAATTTATCATTGCCTTTCATCGCCTTGTCAAATATGGCCTTGCTTGCCTTATAACGTGCCTCATATTCCGCTGTCCCAGGCATGTTTCCAGGGCTAAGCCATTCCATTGGGTCCTTATTGACCGCCTTGTAATACCATGACGGGATACCATATTCTTTCGAGGATGTTTCAGGGTCCGAATATTCCGACGTTACCTTCAAATCAGCTGCAATTCCGCCCTTTATAAGGGCGGCGATGTCCCTCTTGAAGAGGTAGGCGCAGGCGTTCAATGTAAGGCACGCCATTTTCAACTCCTCATAAGTGGCATCTTTCCCTTCCTTCAAATCCGCTACGATCTCGCAAGTAGTCCTCATTCCAACCTCCCTTTACTGTATCCAATATTCCTGCGGCACTTCCTGTAGCATGGCATCAAGCTTCCTGACCTCCTGGTCGTTCTTCCAGCGGAAGCCGTCGGAGCTCTTTTCCGCGATAATGTACTGTTCCTCGATCCCCTTTACTGCCTTTATGCGTTCCATGTTCGATCCGCGCAGGACGTCTATCGCCGCTTCCAGGCAATCATACCGATACCTTACCGCCAGGTATGAGTACGCGACCTTAAGGCACTGCCCGGCGGCTTCCAGCATCTGCTTCTTTGTCAACGACATGATCTTCTTGGCTGCTTCATTTTCCGCATATGAATACTCATATGGTTGTAATCCGAAATAATCGCCCTCATATCATCATAGCCTAAGTATCCGCCTCCGTATGACGCGCCAACTGCCGGGAAAAATATGTCAAAATAATCCGAAACATATTCTTCCCTTAAATCCTCTTGAAACTGATCCAGTTCCACCTCCAGATCTGAAAATGCCATTTTGAACTCGTATACCTCATCTTCATCACCGTCAAGTGCGTTCACGAGTGATTCCTCGTCATTATCATACCAGTGTATATCACTGCAAACATCCATCATGTCCCATAATTCTGATCGTATCGTATCAAGATTCAGATCTCTTACTATCGGCTTTTTGTATCGAAGTTGCTTTGCCTTATACGCTTTTTTCTCTGTTGCTGTCATAAATCCTCCTAATTATGTGTGGCATTAAAGTTTTCTATTGCCCACCTATTCCCCGTTGCTGCCACTGCAATCTTTGTACGCTCCTGCGGTGTTAGAATTCCCTGAGGCAAACTATCCAGAGCCTCCATAATTCCGCATTCATCACAGATCATGGTTTTATTGTCAGTTCTTGATAATGCCATGAGCCTTTCAAAACACCTACCACATTTTGGACATTTTTTCATTTTTCATCCTTTCTTTCTTTTGCTCTGCTGTCTCTTCACATGGCGGATCTGGCAGCGGGCGCCATGCCACCACAAGCTCTTTATCCGTTATATCTCCTGTATAACTTATCCACTTTTTCGATGAAAAATCGTAAGTTCCAATCGTCACATAGTTCACTCGATCTCCGTATCCATTTATACTATTTACCGTAATCAATACCGATTCGAAATGTCCCGGCAGCCGTTCATCCGACGGAACCCAACTGGTACGCCCGCTATATTCCCCCTTGAGTTCCGCAACCTCTTTGCATTTCTCAGCATATAACCGATCGACTTCTTTTATCTGGTCTGGCGTAAGGTCAGTATCTTCATAGGTTTTCAGACACTCACGCAATTCTGCCATAGCCAACAGATTACGATAGAATAATGCTATCAATCCTTCTGTGCTATCCATGCCATCTTGCAGATAATCAACCATCCATTCATCAAAATCCTCATCGCAAGTAAACGCATCATCCCCGTCGACGAGATCCTTTAACAATTGTCGTGTGAGAACTCTCGCGTCAACATCTAAGTCATAATCTCTATACCTCGCTTTGCCATCCTTTATGTAACATGAATTGTGTGCCAGTTCGAGCATTCCCATTTCCGAAACCGGCTTGTCTAACGTTATCCGCTTCATAGTTCACCTCCATGGTCTTAAAAAATTATTCCCCTCATTTCCCGGCCGGCCCCAAATTTGGTATAAGCGCCTCCCAATCGACCTGCCGCAGGATTTCCCAAAGCCTTTCCACTTCAGGGTTCCTCCAGGCCGTCACCGCGTAAGTATGGGCGTCCGCAGGATAGTGGTGGGCGTTTTCCCTCAAATGCCTTTCTGCCGCTTTTTGCGTCAGGAACATCGTCCCTGGGTACGCCTTATCATTGCATTTATAATTAACCGCCATATATTTATACCCATTGGAATTCAGCCAGTCCGCGACGTCCTCCATGCATTCAAGGTATTCCCATTCATCGTCCCAGGAGATGATGATCGTCGCGTGGAAAATGCCATCCGAAAATCTGACCTCCCTTTGGATCCCGTCTGCCTCGTTGATGCCATCCAAAAGCTCGTCCCTGATGTATGCCGTTGCAGACTCCATGTCCGTGGCGACCGTGTCGCCATCGACATCCACCAATTCCGCCCCATCCGCGTACCCGTCTTCGTACCCATACGTTTTTTCCGTCCCGACTATCACCCAGAAGCGTGGGTCCGCCTGGCACAGGTCGTCCTGCGTGTTCATCTCTTTCTGCAAGGCCGAAAGGTACTCCGCCTCGCCTGCCGTCAATGCGTGCTTTTCCACTGCATCCTCATGGTATTCCATGTGCTTGTGGTATTTTGCCATCTTGCCCTCCTTCCCGGGCGGCAGCGCCGGCCGCCCTGGTCATTATCGTGCTATGAAATCCCTTCCGAGGCCAATCGGAATATGGCGCTTTTCATCTGATCAATACGGGGAGGACGAGCGCCCGGAAGTCGCTGTCCTCCGACTCTATCAGCATCGGCATCTTGGGGCCCCTGAACGACAGACCGACGTTGTCGCACCCAAAGGCCTTGAGCGTCTCCGCCACAAGCTTGGCGTCAAACCCGATTGACAGCGGCTCGCCGATTTCCTTCTGCAGGTCCACCGCCTCATGGTAGTCCGTGGCGCTCTCCGTGATGCTGATGTTGAGCGACCAGCCGTCCAGGTCGAACCTTACCGGCTTCCGCTCCTCCGTGCATATGTTCGCCCGCGTCACCGCGTCCAACAGGGCCTGCCTCGATACGACGGTATGCAGCTGGAACCCGTCGAAGACCGCCTGGTATGAGTAATACGGCCCGTCTGCCAGCCGCGTATAGGCCTCATACTCCTCCGTCACGAATGACGCCATCGTCTTGTTGTGCCTTATCCTCAAGTCCCCCGAAAGGCCGAGCGTCTTAAGCCGTTCCACCGCGTTCTTGGGGACGAGCAACTGGAACTCCCCGTCACAGCCCACCTTGTCCCATGCCACCACGTGCCCGTCCATCCCGACGACGTTAAGCTGCCCGCCGGAAGCCTGTAGGCACATCGCCGTCATCGCCGTGTGGGCGCTAAACGGCGGGACCGCGTAGGAGACCCTGCGCATGGAGTCCATGAGCGTTTCCGCCTTGATCGTCAGCTCCATGCCGCCTTCCTGCGCGGCGGGGTCCGGGAACGCGCCAGGGTCGGGCGTCTGGTACTTGTTATTTATCTTTTCCGCCTTGATCGTGACGGTGCCGCTACCGGAGGGCGTGACCTCCACCTCCCCGTCCGGCAGGTTGCTGACCAAGTCGAACGCCCGCTCTGGGATCAGGAACCTTTCCCCTCCAGTGCCCCCTATCTTTGCCTTGACGGCCATTTCCAGGTTGTTGGCAATCAAATAGCCGTCGGATACCAAAACGCCCTGCAAGGCAGGAATAGACGCTTTCCGGGGCACCACTCCCTTGACCTTGTTGAGCTTATATGCCAGTTCCGCTTTCTGTATCTTCATCTTTCAGTTCCACTCCTTCCAGAAACAATATCATGCAATGCCTCTCTTGCAGCCGGTATGGCTCCAACTCGCGCTCCGCCATGTACTTGTGCCCGTACAGCTCCTTCATCCGCTTCCAGACGCCCCATGGGACCCGGTAAAACTTCGCCAGGCCCAGGGACACCATCACGTAGCAATGGGCCCCGAACCTCTCATAGGCGTCCAGGCTCTCCCACTGCTTATCTGTTACGGCGCTCTGGCTTATCCTGCCGGAATCGGTGTGCTTCGCCTCGAACATGATGCCTGTTCCGTCGCAGAGGATCCCCTTGTAGTCCGGCTGCCCTTTCTTCTCGTAATACCCGCGGACCGTCCCGTCCGCGTCCTTGCCCGTGATGTGGAATGGCTCCGGCGTCTTCTCGATGTGGGCCCACCCCCCTTTAAGGTAAAATTCACAGGCGTCTGACAGCCAGCGCTCAAATGCTTCGCCGGATGCCTTGCTCCGCCTACCGATAATCTGCCTCCTTGGATCAGGCATTGGCGCCTCCAACCTTTGACAATCCATCCTCTGCATAACACCCCTTGTAGCCGTCCAACCATACGCACGTCGTCCCGCACACTTCCTGCGGGCCTGCCGTGACGACGTACTCCTTCCCCTTGCATTCCCCTGGGACGTCGTAGTTGTCGTTCATCATAACCTTGTCTCCTACTGTCAACATTCCTCACGCGCCTCCAAATGCTTTTTTAGGATCTCCTGGATGGCCGCCAGCTTCGTCGCCCCGATCCCCCGGACGTTCCCGATCTCGCTGACGACCTTTTCAATGCTGGGCGGCTTGGATTTCGGCGGCTGCGCCTTGCCTTGGTTATAGCCCTCGCTCCTCGCCTTCTCCACGCGGTCCTCGACGTAGTGGACCAGCTGCTCGTCCGTCATCTTGCGCATCTTGACCGCCTTTTGGTGGATGGCGTCCTCGTCCGTCGTGCGCCTGCAGCTCCTTTTCTTTGCCATTTCTACCTTCCTTTCTTCCCGTGCCGCCCGCCCTATGGCCAGGCATGCCGTCCCATCGGCGTAACCCTCCTTGTTCCGTCCCCACTTAGCCATCCGCGCCTCCCGTCCCGGCCATGGCGCTTCCAGCCAGTCCCGCGAGTTCCGGGATGCCCAGCCCTAAGCCTTCGCAGGACCGCCTGAAACAGTCTTTGCACATGAACCCGTACTGTTTCGGCTGCTCGCCCCTCTTAGACCGCGCAAGCAGGGCTACCATGTCGCTCTTTTTCAGGTGCGCTTTGCATCCGGCGCATACGCCATACAGCTTCCTCTTCATCTTGGGGCTAGCGTCATGGTTAAGGAGCTGTTCCGGGAAATCCCTGCGCATGTTCTCTTCCCCGACGATCGGCACGAGGCTGCCTTTCATGAATACCGGGATATTCGCCTCGTCGCACTCCTCCACGATCTTCCTGACCCACTCCGTGCGCGGGATGACTTTTCCCTTCCTGTTTCCCGTTTCCGCGCCGATGATCACCCAGTCGACGAAATTGGCTATCACTATTTCCAGGGCGTCAGTCACTACGTCCTCCAGCAGGGGCTCTATGCTCAAGTACGCGCCCGCGCCCGCCGGCAATTCCGCCATGACCGCCTCCGCCGTGTATGTGTCCCTTTCGCACGTCACGCTCATCCCGTACCACATGTTCTTCTTTTCGGGCAGCTCCCCTTTTGATTCCAGGCCTATGTACCTGTCCGGGTTCTTGGTCAGGAAAAGGTAGTTATGTATGGGGTACCTACCACAGGCGTCCATCACCTGCCCGATCCACCCGTCCGGCACCCACGCCCCGAAGACGTCCGACATGGCGCCCACGAATATGTTGCACCCCATCTTTAGCTTCCCTGGCATTTCCATCCGGTATTTGTGCAGCGTGGAGGCGAACCCAAACGGGTATGCCAACGGTTTCCCGGTTTCATTCAACATCGGGGCGTCCAGCACATATAGGCATTCCCCGCCGTCAGCCGCGGGCTCAACCGAATAATCCTTCCTTGCCATCAGGTTGAGCCTGACGTCGCCGGCAAACCTGGAGGCCATGCGCCTGGCATAGCAGTATTGGCAGCCATGCCGGCATCCCGTTATGGGGTTCCAGGTGTGGTCACACCACTCTATCTTCGACCTGTTCACGCCAATCCCCCCTTCCTTCAGCCCTTTCCTCCATTCCAGGGCCCCATCCGATCCCCTTGAAGTCCAGCTTCTGCCCGCACCTGTCGCAGTAGTTCGGCTGGTGGCCTGGCCCGGCGTTCAAGCCGTTGCCGCACCTGGGGCATACAAAGCCCTGGAACGCCATGGGGACGAACCCATATTTGAGGTACCGCGCCTCGTTCCTGGCCGGCTTCCTCGCAACCCATTTAGGTAGCATCATCGCTTTCCTCCTCTTCCCAAAATTCGACATAGTACTGCGTCTGCCCCTTGCCTCCGGGGCGCTCCTTTCCGACCCTGACCGAATACCCCGCCTTGACAAGCAGGCAACAGAGCTGGTTACGGTCGTCGTCATTGAGCTTGTACAGCAGGTTCTTGACCCTGTGCCTGCCAGGCTTTACGCTCCCAATGCCTGCACCTCCTTCCGCGCCTCATATTCGCGCATCTTTTCTGCGAACACCGTCGCGAAAGCCTTCACGTCCGCCGTCATGTCGCAATTACGCATCCCCCTGCACTGGATGACCCTGTGCCCGCTCCACTCGAGCGTGTAGTACGGCTCGTCCGGCATGGATTCCCGCCGGATGAAGAGTATCGTGGTCTCGCCCCTCATGATCCGGTCCACATAGGTGCCGACGCAATGGTGCAGGGCCTCCCCCTCCTTTTTCAGCTCTTCCACGCGGTACGGGAGCCTGATGAAGAGCCCCATCATATGCAGGTTTTCCGGGTTCCCGTCTTCCGCTTCCGCCTCCTTGCGCATCTCCTGGAGCGCGCGGTCGAACTCCATGGCCTCCTCCCGGTGCTTCTCGTCCTTGTAAGCCTGGTATTCTATCGCCATTTCGTCGTGCCTCCGCCGGAAATCCCTCGGGTACAGGTTGGACTCGTTACGCATGTCGTATCCCATCTCCAAGAGCCAGCCGAAATAGTCGAAATAGTCGTCATCAATCCGGATCCGCTGCCTGTCGAGGTACCTAAGCAGCTTGTGGAGCGTCGTGTACCTCATGGCGTCCAGGTAACGGTCGAAATGGTTGATCCACCCATTGTTAGGCCTCATGTGCAGCTCCTGCAGGTCGTCCACCGTCAGCCTTACCCCTTTCTCTTCCGCGTGCTTGGCGATCCTTATGTGCGCCGTGTCCGGGTTCCCGCCGGAGGCATCCCTGACCAGGCGGAATTGCGCCCTCGTGATCCCGCAGGCCTCCAGGATGCCGTCCTTGCCTTCCCGGAACCACTCGGAACGCCAGATGCCATCAAACAGCTCCTTGACGAGCCTGTACCATCCGATCTTGAGCATCTTCTCCACGCACGGGTTTTTGCGGTAGAAGTTGAAGTACTTGTCCACGACCCATGCGGATACGTCGCGCCTATCGATGCGCGGCACGACCTCCCGCAGGAACGTGCCTATGCAGCTATACCTCATGCAGGTGCCCGACAGGAAGCCGAAGTCCTCATTGTACAACATCACGGACCTCGGCGCCTGGAACTCTGTCGCGTTCCAGGCGTATGCGCCTTTCGCGTAGCGCCAACGCGCAGCCCCCTGGCCGTATGGGCACATCCCCCAATCGTAAGCCTCCGCGGACGTGGCGGCATGGATGGTGCGGTACAGCTCCACGCTTTTGATTTCTGGGCGCCGGAAGTCCCCGCGGAAGTCCTTCGTGTGGCGGATGTAGCGGACCAGGACGTCGCTGCCGCTCGGCTGCACGAGGACGCTCCATGACGCCTTTATCAAGCGTCCCCGTCCATATCCAAGGCACTTCGCGACGATCGGGCTGGAGCAATACGGGCAGATGTACGTGTCGTTGTGCTTGGGGAGCTTGTCGCTCCACACGGGGATGTCCTTGTGGTATACGCCTCCCTTGCGGACCTCATACTCATGCCCGCACCGTGTGCAGTAGGCAATCTTATCCTTGAGGCTGTAAAAGAAGTAATCGTATCCGCCAAACACCCGCCTTTCCACGAATCCTTGGTAGTCTTCCGGCAGCCCGCCGAACAGGCCCATCCGGCGGTCTATCTTTTCACGGACCTTCCGGCGCTTTTCCTCGAGCCGCCGCTCCAGCAGGTCGGCCTGGTAGGAATGGATGTAGTCGTCAAACACATATCCTGCGTCGCACCGATTGGAGCGGTTCCGTTCCATCCATCCCTTCATCCACCGGATGACCTCCTCGCCGTCTTCCGGGGAGGCGAGCACCAGCCTGCTGTCCGTCCTCCACCCGTCATCGATGTAGTATCCGGCGATGTGGGCGAACGTCGCCGTCCTCCATTTCGCTTTCACGCCCGTAAAGTCCTGCGAGGCGTACCCGGAATTTTGGCAGAACGTCCGGAACCACGGCTCGACCCTATCCTTGCCTTTCGGGCGGAAGCAGTTGACCACCAACGTGTCCTCCCCTCCAACGTCCACCCTCTCCGCCGTGACTATGCCCCTCATGCCCGCGTACATCCGGCGCAGGTCGTTGTACCGCTCTTCCACCTCCGGCATCGGGAGCGCCGATAAAGCCTTTTTGTCCATATCCACCGCCCCCCTTACATGCCAAGCATGGAGAACAGGTCCATCTGCCCGTCCATTTCCTTGCCGTTCTTCTTTTGCTTTTCCCTCTTTGGGGGATCGCCTTCCGCTTCCCCTTTCCCGTCGTGCGTCCCAGCCCCTTGCGATGTGGGCTGCTTCCCCTTGCCGCCGCCACCCTTGGGCGGCGCTACGGCCCCCACCGCTTCCACGGGCTTCACGTGCGCCGCCGGCGGCGCTTCCTTGCGCTTTGGCTTCTCCGCCTTTCCGTCCTTGCCGGACTTGCCGTCCTCGCGGTAGTAGTCCTCCGCCCACTCACAGACGACCTCGTCGTCGACGTGGAAGGCCCTCCTGCCTTGCGCCACCTTGCCCGCCTGTGACATGATGTATGAGAAGCATTCCTTCCAGGACTTCTGCTTCCGCGCCACGTCCTGCGCCATGCCCCCGTCTTCTTCGCAGCGCTTGATCAGGTAGCCTATCACGTATCCCGCGAAAGCCTTGTTTTCCTCTTCCTGGAGCTCCTTTTCCAGCTTTTCCTTTGCGGCCAGCTTTACCGGATCCGCCGGCTTCCCGGGCCCAGCCCCTGCCGTCCCTTGCCCTAATGCGTCCTTGCCGTTCCCAGGCATCATCATTCCATCCATTTTGGTCCTCCTATCTATTTTAGCGTCCAATGCGCCCTTTTCCTGCCGCCGTTTGACGTGGCCGCGGCCCCACGCGGCCGGCTTCCGCCAGCCCATCCTCCGTCCATGCGCCCTTTCAGGTCGCGTTTAAAGCCTTCCTGACCTCCTCGAGCTGCCTCTTCCTCTTCTCGGCCTGCTCCTCCGTAAGCCCGTCCATGCCGTCCTCCAACAGCTGCCGCCCATCTGCCGGCCCAGCGCTCTTGGCGGACAGCCTTTCCGGCACTGACCGCATGCCTGCAATGGCTTCCCGGAACCCTTGGGGCAGCTTCGCCTCGTCCCTCATGGCCTTTGCCGCCGCCCTGTAATTCCGGACCAGGTGCGACTGGACCACGCCCCCAACCGTGTCGCTGTCCATCAACGACCATTCCTTCAGGTTCGCCGCGCTGTGCACCGCCCTTTGGACTACAGGGGGCAGCTTGGCGAACTCCTCGTCTGCATGGTACAGCGAGTTGCCTATCGCCTTGCTTACCAGGCTCCATGCTTCCAGCTCCCCAAGGTCGTCGCCCTCTGCGATGTCCTGCATCTGCGCCACCAGCTGGCCGATGCTCGGGGCGAATCCGCTCGTGTCGGTCAGGACGTATCTCTTGAGCGCCATCTGCACTTGCTGGAAGCCATATTCCCCTAGCATCGCGGCCCATGTATTGACCGTTATCGTTATGTCCATGGGGTGGTAGTTCGGGAAAGTCGCCTCCATGGTCAGTATCAGCATCTTCGCCTCGTCCCTCGTCATACCTTGCTCCAATCCACCCCGCCAACCACAGGCCATATGGTCCCATTCCCATCGGCCGATGCGGACATCCCGGGGCCTCCGCCGCCCGTTTTGGGATTCGCCCCATGCTTCCCCTCGGCGAGCCTGTCCCATATTACCCCTTGCCAGTTTTGGGACATGCTGTACTTGATCAGGTCGACCACCGGGGCGGGACCGTATGCCTTTGCCTTGTTTTCGACCTGGGACAAGAAGTTCCGAAGCCCCGTCTCCTTGTATGCCTGCCGTTTCTCGATCTTGTATTTCACCCATTCTCGGACCGCGGCATCGAGCTCTTCGGGGAATGCCCTTTCATCAATGACCTGGCTGGCGGTGGGCTGAGCCGCCTTGGCGGCGCTTTTCCCCCTACTTTCCTTTACTCTTCTTTTCTCTCCTTTACTCTTCTCTACTTTATTCTGCTCATTTCCGATGTCAGAAACTGAATTTCTTACTCCAGAAATTGAATTAACCACCACATTTTTTGCATTTATAGGTTCATTTATTAAAAGGTACTCTTTTTTCAACTCGACCTTTTCCCGCTTGGAAGTAGCGTTTAGGTACCGTTTCTGCACCCCGGAGGATGTCAGGATACCGAATTCATCCAAAAGTCTCTTTGAAAAAATGTCCCTTCTGATACAGGCTGCCACAATCTCATCGATTAGATTTCTCTCGTCACGGCTCGAAACACCATTCTCTGACATAAAAAGCAACAGCGAGTCTTCATTCCATTCGCAATAGTAACCAAACTCTCCATATATTTTCTGGTAGAGCTTAACAACTATAGCAAACCCTTTCAGTCCAAATTCAGCCTGTATCAACCTGACCTTCTCTTCCATGTGGCAGTCCAGCTCAAAGTAGTCAAGACCTGCTTTGTTTGGCCTGCCTGCCAAATTATCACCGCCTTATTCTGTAGTTCACCGTATAATTATGGAGCTTTCCCGGAATTACATCTTCGGCAAATAAGGGCCAGATTGCATTCAGAATTAAGCATGCCTATTCCGGTCATTTTACGAGCCACTTCATAGACAGATGTGATATGATCTATCTGCAAATCGGCCTTTGCCCCGCACAGATGGCATTTCCCGCCATATTTGCGAAAAATATACTCCCTGACATCTGACCTCTTAATAAAATTATCAGACGAGTTTCTCAAGGCTTTATACCTTTCGCGGAATTCCTCCGAATAGAATTTTCGTCTTGTGCGAAATCCCGGTTTCCATTTTGGGAAACAACATTCATCTCCCTCTTTAGGTCGAGCCATGCGCTTTCCTCCTTGCAAACCGCCTTTCTGATTTCCCTGGCTTCCTGCCGGGGCTTCCCCGGCAGGGCTGGATTCCCTTGAACATTCCAGCCTCCTATCTGAAGACGACCTTGCTGCCGTTCTCCGTCTTTATGACGTCCAGGTTCTGCGGGAACCTGGCTTTCATGGTCGGGTCATGCGTGATCGCCATGACCTTGATGCCCCTGTACCGTCCCTGTATGGCCTCCAGCGCGTCGCAGTACGCCTGCACGCCGTCCCCGTCCAGGAACGGGGGCTCGTCGACGAATAGCATCCCAAGCTGGATCCCGGCTGATGACGACTTGGTCTCGGCGAGGGCGAGGATGACGGAAAGGGAGGACTTCACCTTTTCACCGCCCGACTTTGACAGGTACGGGAGGGCGGGCTTTCCATACTCCTCGATGTAGATGTCCAATGACGGCTTTTCCTTGCCGTTCTTCTGCGTCCGTTCGAGCCTGAACTCCACGCCCATCTTCCCTCCGGTCATCTGCCCCAGTATGGAGTTGGACGTTGCCGTCAGGTGCGGGATGATCGACCGGATGACCTGGTGGGGGACGCCGCTCTGGCTGAAAGCCGCCTTCAGGGCGTCGTATTCCGCCGTTTCCTTCGCGTACGCGGCCTGCCTTTCCAGCAATCCGGAGACCTCCGATTTCAGCTTCGCCAGCTGCTCCGACTTCTGCTGGAGCGCGCCGATCTGCACCTGCTTGGCCATCACGCGCCCGCTGGCCGCCTGCACCTCGGCTTCCAGGCGGGAGGCGTTCCAGGCCAGGTCCTCCATGCCCGCCATCGCCAGGGCTTCCCTGTCTGCCTCCCCCTGCTTCTCCTCGATCTCCGCGTCGATGGCTTCCAGTTCCCTGGTGAGCTCCAGGATCCGGGAGGCTGCCGTTCGCTCCCTTTCCTCCGCCACCGCGATCTGCCTTTCCTTTTCTAGCCAAGGCTTAAGCTCGAGGATCGACCTTTGCACCCTCGCATGCTCCTCATGCGCTCCAGCGTGCTTGTCACGCTCCATTTCCGCTTCACGCAGCTTCGCCTTGGCCGCCTCGAGCCTTTTTTCCGCCTCGAGCATGTTTGACCGCAGGTTCCCCAGGTCGGCTTGGATGATGGCCGCCTTGCCTTCCCGTTCCTCGATCCTTTTCAGGGCCGCCGGGTAAACGGACAGCTCGCGTGCCATCCTCTGGCATTCCTGCAACCGCTCCTCGTTGTAGCCGATTTCAAGCGCCTTCTTTTCCGCTTCCTCGAGCGCCTTTTCCAGCCCCTCCAGCTCCGCCCCCTGGCCCCGGACGAACGCCGCGATCTCGCCTTCCAAGGCTGGGAGCCCCTTTTTCGCTTCCAGCGCGTCCGCCAGGAACCTGCATTCCGCATGTTCAGGGTCCGGGCAACCGGAATCCCCGAGCAGCTCCGTGCGGCGCTCCATGTCCGCCTTCCTTGCGTCCAGGCTCCGCTTGCCTTGGTCCATGTAGGCCTTTTTGCTGTGGATGGCGTAAGCGATACGGTCCCTTTCCGCCATGGCTGCCGCGTGCCTTGCCTGGAGCTCCCTTTCCTTTTCCAGGAGGCCCACATACCGCCCGTATTCCTCGGCTTTCTCCTTGACGACGGCATCCTGGCCTGTAGGCTGCAACGATTCCAGCTCCCTTTCCTTCTGCTGTGCCTTACGCTTGATGCCGTCAATGGACGCCTGCTCCGCCTCCGCCTGTCGCGTAAGGCTTTCCGCCTCCTCTTTCTTGGCGGAATACAGCGCGGATTCCCTGGCGAGCCTGCCCTCCATTTCCACTTGGGAGTGGTATTCCGCCACTTTGGCTTCCGCCTTGCCCCTTTCCGCCAGCAGGGCGTCGCAGCCGTCGATTATCTCCCTCTGGATGTCCCTATTTTGACCTGTAGCAGCCTTTTTAGCCTGCAAGGCTGTAATGGACGCCAACAGCTTCCCGCGCCTGTTTGAGGCTTCCTGGCAGCTTGAGAGGAGCGCCTTGTCCCTGTCCAGCTCCGCGGACGCCGCCCGCAGGGCCTCCTTGTCCAGTTCCAGCCCGGCGCGGCAGGCTTCCAGTTCCCCATCGGGGTCCCCAAGGCTTGCGATCGTGCCGCTTTTGATGTCGACCTCCTGCTTTACCGCCTTTGCCTTGTCCCTGCCCTCCTTTGACTTGTCCTGCGCGATCCCCTCCATCGCCTGGTAGATGCCAAGCCCGAGCAGCCTGCCAAGGACTTCCATCCTTTCTTCCGGCTTGGCCTGGAGGAACAATCCGTACTGGTCCTGCATGATCAGAGCGCAGGACCGGAAGGTAAGGCTGTCCATGCCGATGATGTCCAGGATCTCCTGCTGCGTGTCGGCGGAGCGCTCTTTGGAGCAGTCTTCCCATTCACTTCCGATAAGGCAGGCGATGTTGAGCGTCCCCCTCCCCGACCTTGTCCTGGTCCTTGTCACCCGGTACTGCTTTTCGCCGACCTTGAAGGTGAACATGATGGAGCCGGAACGTGCCGACACGTCGTTCCGCAGCCAGGGGGGCTTGCCGGAATCATCCTTGATGACCCCCTCCCTCGGCTCCTCGTACAGGCAGTCCAAAATTGCATCCATGAACAGGCTGCTCTTTCCCGCCCCGTTCTGCCCGTTGATGGTGCAGAAGGTGACGGGCTCGAAGTTGAACGTCTCGTCCTCGTAGTTGCGGTAGTTATGGACCGATATCTCCACCGGCTCAAAGGCGCCCGTGTTGGCGGCCGTAGGCATCCCCGCCTCCGCCTCCGCGATGATGGGCCTGGCCCTTAGGACGAGCTCCTGCACCTTTTCAGGCGGGACCTCCTTTTCCTCCAGGTATTTTATGAGGTTTTCCTCCGGGTCCGCCGTGCCGGCTGCCTCTTTCCGGTTGGCGTACTCCTCGACCTTGTCAGGCAGTATGTCCCATACCATGAAGGCCCCGTCATCCAGCAAGGCTTTCGCCAGCCGCGCCTCGTTAAGCTTTAGAGCTTGCGCGTTATCCTCGGAGCAGCTGTAGCGGACCCTGGCGATCTTGCCAGCCACCGCGCCGTCAAGGCGCCAATGCTCCAGCGCCACCCCGTCAATGCCACCCAGGTTGATCGCCGTGACGTCCTCGTCCTGGAGCTTGATTGTAACGTGCTCCCTGGCCGGGGTGGCGTGGAACGTGCTCTTCCAGCCGCCTGCCGGGTCCGCCTCGTGAATCCAGAAGCCTCGTTCCTGCCCCTCGTCGTTGAAATTGATCTGGTTTATCGCGCCTGCATAGAACCAGTTTTGCGTTGGGGATATCCTCTGCGGCCTGTGGATGTGCCCCAAGGCTACCAGGTCGAAGCCGGCCGCCAACAACGCCTCCTGCGGGATGACCGGCTCGAACCGTGCCAGCATCGTCGTCTGCCCGCTCTCCATGTTGCAGCCTGGGACCGTGTAATGCGCCATCAGGATGCTCCTCTTCGATGGGCTGCACTGCGCCTTAAGCCCGAGGACGATGTTGGATAGCTCCTTGGTGACCTCCTCGTTCTCCTCCTCGTTGGACAGCCCAGGGTTGCCCGCCCTGTATACGCCCTTGTCAAACCCAGGCAGCACCGCGACGTCCACGTCCTCAAACTTGACCACCTGCGGCGTCGCCACGACGTGCACGTTTTGGCGTCCACCGAACATCTCCGATAGGACGTTGAATTGACCTATCACGTCCCCGTCATGGTTGGGGGTCCCGCGCATCACGATGACATGCCTTGACACCTCCGCAAGGTCCTTGATGTACTGGGCCGCCATGACGACCTCCGGGCAGCACCTGTCGGACCAGCTCTTGCCTGCGTCAAACACGTCGCCGGATATCAGCGTGTAATCCGGGACCTCTTCCCTCGCCACCCTTACCAGCTCGTCCAGGCACCGCCTCGTGTCTTCCGTCCGCAGGTTCACCCCTCCCTTTACGGGGCTGCGGAACGTGCCCAAGTGCCAGTCCGCGGTATGTAAAATCCTCATATCCTTTTCGCCTCCTTTGCCACCCGCATCTTCGCTATCAAGTAGAACAACTGCTTCTCAAGGTAATGGAACATCATTTCGTCTATGCCGCAGAACCCTATCCCGTTGCCTACCCATTCCTCGCCAACGAACAGGACGTTCCCCATGATCGGGTCCCCGTGCATGTCTGCCCCGTATAGCCAGCTGCCAAGCAGGTTTACCTCGTTTTCCTTCAGCCTTCCTTCCTCGTCCACCAGCATGCACACGCATGCCCCGGGCTTGCTGGAAACGTCGCGCACCATGTGGAGCTCCGTATAAAGCCTGTTTGGCTTGACGTGCTCATATGTGCGGCAACCGTTCCCGATCAGCTGCCGCAGGCGCTCGTCCTGCTCCGCATAAGTGCCGGACGGGTACTCATGCACCGTCATCACCAGGTCCGTCTTTACCCTTATCATCCTCATATCCTCTCCGCCCCCCTCTGGCATTTCATGCACAGCGGCCGCCCGTACTTATCGCGGGAGTATTCCCATACCTTCCTCGATATGACGGCCCGGCACTTGTCGCACATGAAGTCCATCGTCCTATCCTCTATTTCTTGCTCCGCCTCCTGTGGCTCCGGATCCGCTGGGGCCGGGCAGCCCGCCATGGAATCCTCCGCCTCCTGCACGTCTACGACGTCGTCGTAGTCCTGGTCGTAATGGCCCCTGTCAATCCCGACCTTATTGACCGGCAGGGCGTCCATGCCATTCCCCGGCGCATGGCCGAACAGGTTGTTCCGGCTCTGGAACATGCTTTCGATCGCTACCCGCTTGACGGCATCATTGTCCAAGTTGGGCACCAAGTAGCCTACCACGAACGGCTTCTGGAACTCCTCGATCAGGTAGGAGCCCTTGATCTGCAGCGCGGTCCTGATCGCCCCATTCATGGCTTTCGCCTCGCAGATTTGCGCACGGTGCTTAAGGAACTCATTCTTTTGCTTGTCCGTCATCGAGTCCGTGACGGTCCCGACGTCGATCTCATGGTGGTCGACGAAATACAGCGTCTCCCCCGTGAGCTGCGGGAACGCTATCGTCACCTTGTAACGGACGTCCTGGTTGCTCTTGCAGTTGCCGCATTGCAGCACCCTGCCGGCATGCTTGTTTACGGACACGCATTTCTGGCATATGGTCGGGAGCACGGGCTCGCTTGAGACCTGCTTTATCCCGGCGGCTTCCGCCAGCTTGGTAAGCGCCTTCTTGGTGAGGGAGTACCTGGCCGGCGTCGCCGGATGGTACTTGCCCGTCCGGTCCGTATAGGCTTCCTGCGCCTTCTCCTGCACGTAGATCTCCTTGTCGTTAAGGTCGGTGGATATCCGTACCGACTTGATCGTTGGCGCCATGATCTCCGGGATATGCGACACCGTCTCGATCGGGATCAACATGGTGTATTCCTCCGGATGCTCCAAGATTGTTGCTAAAGATGTGTTTTCCATTCCTTTGCCTCCTTATTTTTTGTGATATTTTGCTTGATTTATAAGGCGGGCGGTGTTACAATAAGGGTACCCTATTGGCGCCTTGGCTTCTTGCCGGGCGCCCTTTTTCTGCCTCCCGCGCCGTCCCGCATAAATCCATCGTCAGCCTTGCAAGCGCCAGGGTCCTGGCGCATTCCACCGCCAGCTCCAAGAGGTACCAGCGCTCCAGCACTTCCGGCCTCTTTTCCTTGGCGTAGATGCATTCCTGCTTCGTCTTGGCGTATTCCAACGCCTCCCTGAACTGCCCGTCCGTAAGGGCGCACCCAAGCAGCCCCTCAACTTCCGCTTTCTTTACGTCTTCTTTCATCCCTTAAGCCCTCCAATGCCTTGACAAGGCCGCGCATCGCCATCCATGCCGCCCAATATGCCAGCGCCGCCAGGCAATACTCGCCGCCTGCCGCGTCATACCCCCTGGCCATGTATGCCATCCGGGAAGCCCCTTTCAGGACCGCAGACGCCACGGCGAGAGCATACAGGCTTTCCACCAGCCCTGACGCAACCTTTCCTTTCGACATCCCCGTCACCCCCTTTCCTTGTAGAAGTAGTGCCCGCCATGCTGGAAGAGGAAGTCCAGGTGCTCCCTGTGCCACGTCGAATCGCTTTCCGCCTCGAAAAAGGTCGCCCCTCGGCTCCCGTCCCATTTATCGACCGCCACCAAGTCCAGCGCCGCCCAGCAGTCCGCGTCCGGCTCCACGCTGTCAAAGCGGCCGTCCGCGACCGGGCTGAACTGCCCGGGCTGGTAGACCACCTCCTCGATCGTGTCCGGGAACCCGTCGCCCCATACCCGGTTGAGCACAACCAGGATGACGAGCGCCTTGCCCTCCGTGTCCTCTCCCTCCGCCTCCGCCATGGCCAACTTTGCCAGGAGGTAGCCTTCTTCCGCGTCCCAATCCATGCTGATGCCGCCGGGCTGCGGCTCCTCCTCCGCTTCGGCCAGTTCCAGCCCTGCGGGAGCCTGCCCCTCCGTGGGCGGCCGCCATCCAGCTTCCAGCCGCTCCGCTTGGGCCCCGCCATCCGGCAGGCCCTCCCCGTGGAACCCCTCGTCCGGGAGCACCCCCGCATAGGCGCACATGGAAAAAGCCGTAGCCCAAATGATTGCCGCCGTCCTAATGGGTGCCCGATGTTGCATAGCCGCCACCCCCGTCAACCCCGTCAACCAGGAACGTGAGCTGCCCCGTCCTTGGATCCACCACCAGCGCCTGCAAAAGGCGTTCCCGCGCCTCCTCTTCCTCCAGCTCGCAGTCGCACCTCTCCCCAGGGTCCAGGTTCGCGCCGCACCTGGGGCAAGTCCTATAGATAGCCATTTCCAATCCCTCCTTCCTTAGCCGTTGATCACCTTGTCCACGTCCTCTATGGGGATGCCGTAAAGGTCCGCGAACAGGTACTTGCTCGCCCTCCCGGCTGGGAAAGGCATCTGACCTTTTTTCCGCGCATGGTCGTTTACCTTGCGCACGACCTCATACGCCTTGCTCTTCCCGCACCCGAGGATCCATTCGACGTCTTCGCTTGTAATGAAGAGCCTCTTCGCCTTGCCGATGATCCCCGGCGCGTCCGTTGCAGCCGCAACTCTCATAAAAACCATCCTTTCCTCGTGCCCTCCATGCGGCACGTGGCCGTAAGCCACGCGCCATTATCATGAAAGGGGTTGTGTGGCGGCGCTGCACGCGCCGCATGGGGGGCACGATCCAACCTGTACGCTATATGACCACGTACTTGCCATGGGCGCTTTCCAGCTCGCCCTCCGTCATGTCCAGGTAGACCTGCGTGGTGCCGATGGAATCATGCCCCAGCATCTTGCTCACGAGCTCCAGGGGCATCCCGCGCCGCAGCGCCATCGTCGCGCACGTCCGCCGGAAGCGGTGCGGGTGCGCGTTAGGCACCCCCGCCCTTTTCCCCAGGTTTCGGACCATCGACTCTATGGCGCTTGCCGTCGTCGGCTTGCCCTGGTCCACGCATTCCGCATGCTTCCACCAGTCTTCCGCCGCCACCCGCTTGCCCGCCTGCCGTTCCGCACGCCCGGCGAACAGGTAGCCGTTCCCGTCCTCGCGCTTGTCCATGTAGTTCATCAGCGCCACCTGCGCTTTCGCGTTCAGGTAGCAGTTCCTTACCTTGTTCCCCTTGCCAAGGACCCTTACGTGGTTCCCTTCCACGTCCTGCAGCTTCATCCCGGCCAGCTCCGACACCCGGCAGCCCGTAGACAAAAGCAGCTCGAACACCGCCTTTTCCTTTTCCCCCTTGCAGGCGTCCCGCATCCTCTCAACCTCCATCTCGGTGAAAGCCTTCTTCTTTTCCTTTCGCCCCTTGATCACGTCCAGCCTAGCCATCGGGTTGCGCGCCACCAGCCCCTCGTCCACCAGCCACGCGTAAAAGGACCGCAGGCACCTCCGCTCGTTGTCCCGCGTGACCGCGCTCACGTGGTCCCGCCGGTCGCGCACGGCCATGTAATAGCGCACGTCGTTGGTCGTCACCTCTTCCACGGGCTTACCGATCTTGTCCAGGATGCTTCGGAGCTCCATCCCGTAATACTCCACCGTCCTGTCAGAGCGCCCCTCCACCAGCTTGGCCATTAGGAACCTCTTCACCAGCTCCCCGTTGCCGTCCGTCCTCAACGCGACCTCCGTGGCCCTCTTCTGCACGTCGTAGTCGTTAAGCAGGATCACCAGCTCGCTTATGAGCCCCTTGTCCACGACCCCATGGGCGCTTAGCAGGAACGTCAACTTTTCCAGCAATTCCTCCCTCATAGCAGCAACCCCATCTTCGCCGGCGTCACCAGCGTGTCCCTTTCTTTAAATCCATCCAGCGTCAGCGTGTCCCCGCGTGAGCACACCGCCCGGATCCCTAGCAGGCTCAACTGCACATAGCACATGCAGACCGCCGTCCAGTCCAGGTCCTGGCATACCACGTCCAAGCGCCTCTGGTAGTTGATCCCCCTGCGCCGTAGGACGTCTGCCGCGGCTATGACCATGCCCCCGCTGCCGCAGGCTGGCTCGTTTATGCTGACCATGCCGTCGCCCACTTCCCCCAGCGCCATCTCGGCGGACACGAGGCTTACCGAATATGGCGTGAAGAACTGCCCAGCCCCCTTGCTCCCCATCTCGCACTCCATGTACACCTGCCCCAGGACGTCGCCCTCGCACGCCCCAAGCGCCTTTACGAGCCATGCGCACATCTCCACGATCGCCTGCCGTTCCCCGGCGTCGTACTTGCCCATGGTCGCGATGTACGCCTCCTCCCGCTCCCGCCAGACGGCCCCGTGCAATAGGTGGCATGAGTTGCTGATCGAGATCGCCATGCACTCCACCCAGTCATGGAAGACGTCCCTTGGGTGATGCTTTCCCGACATCCTCTGGAGCGCCTTCAGGATCTCCCGCTTGCAGGCGTCCCTTTCCGCATCCGCCCCGGGAAGCCTCTCCGGCATGCACGCGCCCTTTCCCTCATAGGGCGCACATGCGTTTTCCATTGTGAAAAAGAACATTTATTTGCTCCTTACCAGCTCGCCGCCTCGTTCAGCTGCTTCCTTTGCTCCTCCTCCGACAGTCTCAAGTAGATCGCCGTCGTGTCCACGCTCTCATGCCCCATCAGGTCCGCGAGGAGTGCTACATTCCTATTCCGCTTCAGGAACTCGATGGCATATAGGTGGCGGAAGGAATGCGGGTGCATCACCTTTCCGTTGATCCCGTAACGGATCCCCATGCTCTTTATCCGTTCCGCCACACCCCTTGTGGACATCATCTTTCCCTGCCTGTTCGGGAACAGCAGTTCCCCTTTCACCCCTGCGAAATACTCCTCCGACTCTTCCTTCAATGAATCCGGTATGTATATCCTCCTGACCTTTCCCTTCGTCCACATCTCGCAATATCCCTTTTCCAGGTCCTGCTTCCTGAATCGGATTATCTCGCTGACCCTCGCACCCGTTTTCGCCAAGAACTTGACCAGGAAGTAGCCTTTCTCGTCCCCGTCTTCCTGTAGCCTGGAAACCAGGCTCCTATATTCCTCCACGGATATGACGTTCTCCACGGTCGTCGCTTTGTGGATCTTGACGTTCTTCAAAACCAAGTCACGCCTACCTTCGAACTCGCAATACTGGTTCATGGCAATGCACCTTATGTTCGCCGTCTTGGGGGAGTGCTTTTCCATCAGCATCCTCTTGTAGCTGATCAAATTCCCTTTCGTGAGTTCTCTATAATTTTCAAAGAACAGCCTGGCCGCATAGGTATAGCTTTCTATCGTGCTCTCGGAAAGCTCCTTCTCCTCCATCCATTCCCGGAACTTTTCCAACCTTTCATCCGGCTCGTTCATGCCCATTATGCCACCCCCCTTTTATGTACAGCCGTGCCCTTTCGGCTTCCTGCCGCCGAAATGCTGGAACTTATCCTTCCCCGCGGCATCCATCCGGGCGTCCACGTCCTCGTCGCTCGGTAGGCGGTACGCCTCGAACACATCCATCGCCTCCGCCAGCATCCTGACCGCGCACCCTGCTACCGGGCGGCTGTACCGCGCCATCTTGCAGCCTCCCCCGCCCACGAAGTTGGCCATGACCGCGTGCCCGTCCTTGCTGGCGTATATGCAGGTCACGTTGTCCATGTTGATGGCCTGGCTGCCATCCTTGCTTACTATGTACATCCTTGCCTTTCCCTCCTTGTAATGGCCCTTTTCCATTTAACCCGCCCCATCACCTGGCCTAAATGCCGCCGCCCTATACCGGAACGTTGAGAGCGGCATATTGCAGGTCCCTGCGGCTTCCGTCCCCGTGATCTCCCCATTCTTCCATCGTAAAAACTCTTGCTGGAAATTTTCTGGGAGCGGCCTCGGCGGCCTCCCGAAACGCACTCCGCGCATCTTTGCCGCCGCGATGCCCTCCGCCTGGCGCTTTTTGATGTTCTCGCGCTCGCTATGCGCCACGAAGGAAAGTATCTGCAAGACAAGGTCGGCGATGAAAGTCCCCATAAGGTCTTTGCCCTGGCGTGTGTCCAACAGCGGCATATCCAATACGACGATGTCAACACGCTTTTCCTTTGTCAGGTACCGCCATTGGTCCTGTATTTCCTCATAGTTCCTGCCCAGGCGGTCGATGCTCAAAACATACAGCACATCACCGGCATGCAATTTGCGGACCATCTTCTTGTATTCGGGGCGGTTGAAATCCTTGCCGGACTGCTTGTCCATGAATATGCGGTCAACGCCCTGCAACTCTAACGCTATCTGCTGCCGATCCTCGTTCTGCTCCTTGGTGCTGACCCGGATATAGCCATAGGTCAAAACCGCCACCGCCTTTCCTTCCTTGTAATGATCCCTTTCGTGGCCATTCCAACGGAAACAGTGTTTTTTTCACGACATCGTGGTCATCCAGTGCCTCCGGCCGCCGCCTCCAGCGCCTCCCGCAAGCCGCGCATGGCGGAATCCAAATAATGATCCCCATAGCACGTGTGGAAGTGCATGTCCCGTTGTACGTCCCCCAGCCCTTGCCCCTGCAGCGCATAATGCTTTAGGAACCCTTTCACGATGCCGTCACCGTCCAGGTTGCCATGCGCCAGGTCAAACAACCATGTCGCCTTGTCTTCCATCCATTCTTTTGCCATAGTCATACGCCCTCTTTCGATGACGGATATCTGGGAATATCCAACTGATCACTGCCAGTGCATGTACCCCTCCCGCCCTCATGCACATCATGCAGGTGGAACGTGTACTCATACGGTGTCGCCCCGCCCCATGTCCCTATGCTGATGACGTCCTTATCCCCATGCAGCTGCAGGTAATCCCCGATCAGCTTATGGATTTCGCTCAATTTTGCCATTGCCATCCTCCTATAGGTTCTTCTTGATCCACACCTTGAGGCTTTGCGTGACCTGCTCCAGCTCCTCCAAGTTCTTAAGCACCTTGTTCAGGTCGCCTTGCTCCTCCTTGGTGATGACCCCGTCCTCCGTGATGTCCAACAGGAGCTCCTTTGTCTCCGCGATCCGCCGGAACGTCGACAACGCCTTGACCGCGATCCTGTCTATGCCCTCCACGTCCACCTTCGGCACGTCCCCTCCAAGCGGGCACATGGTCGCGCAATAATGGTTCTCAAGCTCCGGGGCGTTGTAAAGGTCTGCCATCAGGCGGATCTCTTCCGGGTATGGGTTGGCGATCCCGCTCTCGATCCGGTACAGCCGCCCGCGGTCAATGGACATGATGTCCGCCGCCCCCTCCCTGCTGCTCAAGGCCTCATTACGCTTTGACGCTTCGCAACGGGTCTTGTAAAACACGTTGGAGCTTGTCTTAGCTGTTATGTTCGGCATCATAACCACCCTCCTTTCCTATCTTTTCTATCCTGTATCCCCGCTTTTTCAGTTCATTTACCAAGACACCCTCCTCGCATTCCGCTACTTGGAAGGTGCTTATCTTTGCTTCCAATTCGTCCATATGAGCTTTGTAAAACTCCATATAGTCAAATTCAAGCCTTTCTAATGATGCCTTTAGCAAACTTATTTTTTCTGTAAAAAGATCATTTTTCCGATAACCCATCGCCTTGTATTTCAGCAACCTAGCATATTCTTGGATGCATGCCTCCTGCTTCTCCGCTAAGAGATCATCTCCGGGATGTACCTTAACCCTGCATTCCCTTTTCCCGCCATCCAGCACGGAATCCAGCGTCGTATGAAAATATTCCGCTATCTTTTGCACGTCTTCCAGCTGTAGCTTCAGCAAACCCTTTTCGACTCGCTCCACGAATCCCCTGGAAAATCCCAGATTTTTTTCAAGCTGCTCTAAGGAAATATGCTTATTTTTGCACAGATTCCATACCGATTGCTTAAAATTCCCGCAAAATAATATGTCCCTATAATTAGGCATCCCATTAGGAAGCCCCCGTCCCTGATCGACCACAGGGAACCTCTCGTCTGATAGCCCGAGTATGTAATCTGCGGACACATTAAATATTTCAGAAAGTTTTATTAGTGCATCACCAGTCAATGGGACTTTTTCAGATTCATATTTGGAGATGGCAGAATCCTTGACGTTTAAAAGATTCCCTAATGTAGATTGTTTCATTCCACGTTCTTCACGTAACAGTTTCAACCTATTCACAGTGCATCCTCCTTTCATTGTGTCTTGATGTTTCCTAACGAACTTTTAAAAATAGGTTGAAGCAAGTCTTCACTGCAATATTTGACATTTTGATTTTCACCTCTATGGATTATAATTTAATCATCACACATATTCTGTGTAGTTAGCGGTAAAAAAAAGAGAGTCTGTGTCTGCAGCAGGGTATTTTAGTTTAAAACGTTTGACAAAGTTATAACTCGGCGTCCTTTGACCATACTCCACTTTTTCATATGTGGACTTAGACACTCCTATGCTTTTACTCATTTCAAGAATAGATAATTGTTGTTCTTCCCTGAAAGCGCGAAGCATTGAATTCATTTTTCTCCTCCTTTCTACACACTTTATGTGTTGTTAATCATACATTAACACATACGCAGCAGAATGTCAACACATTTTTTGTGTGATTAATTGTGTGATTTTTCTGTTATAATAAATTTAATGTAGCAACATAGGAGGTATATTTGTTGATTGGTGAGAATATAAGAAAACTGCGTGAAGAAAAAGGATACACTCAAAATTCCCTCGGAGACATCCTAAATCTTTCACCTAGCACAATTGGAATGTATGAACAAGGCAGAAGGCTTCCAGATATTGGAACCTTAATAAAAATGTGTCAAACATTTAACGTTTCAAGTGATTATTTATTAGAAATAACAGATAATCCAAAACCATACATAAAATCACAATTAGGAGAAAATTTCCATCAACGTCTTGAATTCCTAATAAAAGATCATAGTATGGACAAACCAACAGTTTCCGAGATAACAAGAATACGAAAAACACGCCTTGATGATGTATTGTCTGGAAAATCTCCAAATATCAATGAGTTAATATTACTCGCAGAATGTTTTGGGGAATCCACAGATTATATACTCTGTTTAACTGATGAACACATACAACAGAAGAAAATTCGAGTGGATGTACCATCATTCCAGAGCCAACTAATCACTTTGATGGATGATTATAATGAATTTGAAATTGCTAATGAATTAGATATTTCTATATCAAGATTACGGAAATTTTTAAGCGGGGATGATATTCCAAGTCCTGAACACATCAAAAAATTATCGGATTTGTTTTGTGTTTCAACCGACTTTTTATTGGGAATTCGTAACAAAACAAGGGAACGTCTTTCATCAAATGAATATCCTTTCCCAATGGACAAAAAATCTTTGTCACGTATTCAAACAATCCTGGGAAGTGACACTGATGAGTATATAGCAGAAATTCTTGGATTAACAACTACCGAGTTATTTCATTTATATCATTATGGTTTTTTGCCACATATTGCTGTTATAAAAAAACTTTGTGAAATGGGAAATGTATCATCGGATTATCTTTTGGGATTTAGCGACAGTCCTTTGGTCATTCAAAAGAGCAAAGAAACCGATGAAGATGCCTTGCTAAAAGATTATAGAAAATTGGGAATCCATTATAGGAAAAAAATTGACGGTGTGATATCGGAGCAAATTCTCCAACAAGAACGTGATAACTTTATGAAAATATCCGTTGCAGCGGACGAACCCAGAAAACTGGCAAAATAATACCCTTCGAGTGGTACCGGAGGGTATGAACGGAAAACTATAATGCGAAAAAAAACATTGCTGGACTACCTAGTTTTATTTTTTATATGCGCCGTTTTATATAATTTACTTGCCCCAGTCCTTAAAATAGCCGCTCCGGCGATTTAATAAAAAATCAAATGAAAAGAGGGAATGTATGAAAATAAATGCCAACGGAACAGAAATATCCGTGCTACTTTCTAAGGAGAACCAAAACGATTATATATCTTTAACAGATATTGCAAAACATAAAAATTCTGACGATCCAAGAATAGTAATTTCAAACTGGATGAGTTCCTATGCAACGATTGATTTTCTTGCGACGTGGGAAAAATTATACAATCCAAATTTTAACCGTATGGAATTCCAGACGGTTAGAAGTGAACCAGGGCGTTTGATAATGACTCCTAAACAATGGATAGAACGGATGTCAGCAATAGGAATGACATCGCAAGCAGGACGCTATGGCGGTACTTATGCACATACAGACATAGCTTTTGAGTTTGCTTCATGGATATCGCCAGAATTTAAGCTCTATATTATTAAAGATTACCAACGATTAAAACTGGATGAAGCAAAGCGCCTCGAAATTGGATGGGACACCAAAAGAGAACTTTCCAAGATTAATTATCGGATACATACTGATGCCATCAAAGAATTTCTCATTACGCCAGAGTTAACCAAACAAGAAGAAAGCTATACTTACGCTACCGAAGCAGACATATTAAACATGGCTCTATTTGGAAAAACAGCAAAACAATGGCGTGAAGAAACAGGAAACAAAAGGCAGAATATGCGTGATTTTGCAAGTGTTGAACAACTGATTGTATTGATTAACCTAGAGAGCATGAATGCAGACATGATAAGAAATGGGATTGCAGCAACAGACAGATTGCGAAAATTGAGAAGTGTCGCTTATTATCAGCTTCGATCATTGCAGCAAAGCAATTCTGCAAATCGTCTTAAGCAATCCATCCAGCATAGGCTTGAGCAAAAGTAAAATAAAAAACCGCCCTGGTGCTACCAGTAGTAAATCTCCATGCGGAAAATGTATAAATAATAAGACCAAAGGAGGCGACCGCCATGCCGGCTTATAAGTATACCCTCAAAAACGGCAAGACCATGTGGTATGCCGCCTTCAACTATACAGACTGGACCGGTAAGAACCGGCACACATGCAAGAGGGGGTTCAAGACACAGAGGGAGGCGAAAGAGTATGAGCGTTTGTTCTTGGATAAACAGAACAATACCAGCGACATCCTCTTTTCTTCCCTTGTGGAAAACTACCTAAATGACATGGAGAACCGGCTGAAGCCGACCACGATGGAAAATAAGCATTACATCATTGAAAGAAAGCTCCTCCCCTATTTTGGGCGGATGAAAATCTGCGATATAGATACCATAAAAATCCGGAAGTGGCAGAATAAATTGATCTCCTATCGCGACGAGGACGGAAAGCCTTTTTCGCAGACGTATTTAAAATCCGTAAATAACCAGATGTCCGCCCTGATGAATTATGCAGTGGCGCATTACCGGCTCCCTTTCAACCCATGCAGGACCGCAGGCGGCATGGGGAAGAACAGGGCGGAGGAAATGCACATATGGACACAGGAGCAGTATGAGCAGTTCTCAAACGCCATACAGAAATCTGCCGTGAAGCTGGCGTTCGATATCTTGTTCTACACCGGGATCCGCTGCGGGGAATTGCTGGCCCTTACCCCTGCGGACATACTCCCATCAAAGCGGATAGACATAAATAAGAACTATGTAAGGGCAAATGGTGAAGAGCTGATCCTGGAGCCAAAGACGCCAAAATCCAAGCGCTGTATTTCCATCCCGGATTTCTTGTATGACGATATTTGCGGATACATATCAAAGGTCTACGGCATCGGGAAAGGCGATCGAATCTTCTATTTCACCAAAGCCGTCCTGGAAAAGGAAATAAAGCAGGCATCCAAAAGGGCGGGGCTGGAGCCGATCAGGGTGCATGACTTGAGGCACAGCCACGCAAGCATGCTGATCGAGCTCGGCTTCTCGCCGTTGGAAATAGCGGACCGGCTTGGGCATGAATCGGTAAAGACTACGCTTGACACTTACTCCCACCTATACCCTGACAAGGACACGAAGCTGGCAGACCGGCTGAACCAGTTCCGCAGGACGCCGCAGGACCAGGGCAAAAAAAACACTTGAAACTCCATACAGAATATGGTATATTGAACATAAAGAAGGGCACCTGCTAGTAACAGATGCCCCTGGGCTCTACCGATAGACGGTTAGCCCGATTAGTTAAATGCTAAAAATAACCGCATCCTTTGGTCGGGGGGCGGTTATTTTTGTGTCTTGTTACTATCTTTACCAAAAGAGTATCCGATTCCAAAGCAGGTCAAGCCGAAGCTCAACACTGCAATCAGTCCCAAAATATCCATATGGCTCAGCCCTCCTTTCCCAGGTGAATAAATTCACCTTATTCCCTTGCGGGTTTCTATGTATCGAAGATACATTGTAATCGGAGGGTCATAGTCCCTCCGGAGAGGGCTAACCGCCTACCATCCTGGTAGTCCCAAAGAAATACTAACACACTTCGACAGGAATTTCAACCAGATTCTCTTTTTATGGAATATGTGGAAAGCGCCTCGAAATCAGTCTCAAAACCATCTCACGAAGCAAAAGAAAAGGCTGGAAAACGCCCATTTTACGCGCTTTCCAGCCAAAATGCCCGCTATTCCAGCTCCACCGTGGCCGGCGGCTTCGAAGTGCAGTCATAAAGAACTCGATTGACCCCTTTCACCTCGTTCACGATGCGGTTCGTCACTTTCCCCAGCACATCCCAGGGGAGCCTGGCGGCTTCCGCGGTCATAAAGTCCGAAGTCAGGACCGCGCGCAGCACCACGGCATAATCATAAGTCCTCTCATCTCCCATGCAGCCCACGCTCCTCATGTTGGACAGCGCCGCGAAATATTGCGCAAGGCCCTGCACTCCCGCCTTGGCGACCTCCTCCCGATAGATCGCGTCCGCTTCCTGCACGATCTTCACCTTTTCGGCGGTCACTTCCCCAATGATACGGATCCCAAGGCCGGGTCCCGGGAACGGCTGGCGATATACCAAATATTCCGGTATGCCCAGCTCCAGGCCTGCCTTACGCACCTCATCCTTAAACAACAGACGCAACGGCTCAATGATCTCCTTGAACTTCACATGGTCCGGCAGCCCGCCTACATTATGGTGGGACTTGATCACGGCGGACTTGCCCAGGCCGCTTTCGATCACATCCGGATAAATCGTGCCCTGTACCAGGTAATCCACCGCGCCGATCTGGTCCGCCACTTCCTCAAATACACGGATGAACTCTTCCCCGATGATCTTACGCTTCTGCTCCGGCTCCGTCACTCCCGCCAGCTTGCTGTAGAACCTCTCCTGCGCATTGACGCGGATGAAGTTCAGGTCGTATGGCCCATCCGGCCCAAAGACCGCTTCCACCTCATCCCCTTCGTTTTTGCGCAGCAAGCCATGGTCCACGAAGACGCAGGTAAGCTGCTTGCCCACCGCCTTAGACAACAAGACGGCGGCCACGGAGGAATCCACGCCGCCGGATAAGGCGCAGAGCACCTTGCCGCTTCCAACTTCCTCACGAAGCGCACGTATGCTTGTCTCCACGAAAGAATCCATTTTCCAGTCGCCCTTGCAGCCGCAGATGTCAATGACGAAGTTATGCAGCATCTTCATCCCTTCCTGGGTGTGCATCACTTCCGGATGGAACTGGACCGCATAAAGCTTCCTGGAGGGTGCCTCCATCCCCGCCACCGGGCAGACCGGGGTATGCGCCGTAATGGTAAAATCCTCCGGCGCTTTTTCAATATAGTCCGTATGGCTCATCCAACAGATCGTCTTAGGGGATACTCCGTGGAAAAGGGCCGTCCCATTATCTACTTCCACTTCCGTCTTCCCGTATTCACTGACCGGGGCCGTCGCCACGCGGCCGCCCAACAGGTGCGCCATCAGCTGGGAACCATAGCAAATGCCCAGGATCGGCACGCCCAGCTGGAACACTTCCGGATCGCACAACGGGGAATCCTCGCCATATACGCTGTTGGGACCGCCTGTAAAAATGATTCCCTTAGGTTCTAACCCTTTTAACTGCTCCAGATCCATGTTATAGGGGTGGACCTCACAGTACACGCTGCACTCCCTCACCCTCCGGGCGATCAGCTGGTTATACTGTCCGCCAAAATCCAGGACGACTATCATTTCACGCTTCATTCTTAAGCCTCGCTTCCGGTGCAAGCCGCACCCGTTTTATCGATCCACCTGTCTTCATTCCGGCATCGTGGCATGGTACTTCTTTTTTTCACGCCCTATTATAATGATATCTTTCAGCCTTGTCAACGCCGGATTTAAGCGGCGGCCGGCGGATTTAGCGGCAGCCGGCGGATTTAGCGGCAGCCGGCAACTGGATTTAAGCGACGGCCGGCCACTTTTCAAACGGCAGACGGCTACGAATTAAGCCATGATTAGCAACTCATCAAGCCGTGGTTGGCAATTATTCC
>CANPWC010000005.1 GCA_947581905.1 uncultured Acetatifactor sp. | reverse complement strand
CCCTTTCGTGAACGCGGAAGAATGCGAATACCTCGTCATCGAGGACCAGTTCCCCAACGGCAGGCCTCCCTTGGAAAAAGGCGGCATCTTTTTCACGGACAGGCAGACGGTTGAAAAGGCGGAGAAGATGAAAGTCTGCACCTGCCTGAACCCGCTGCATACCGCCCTAGCAATCTATGGCTGCCTGCTGGGCTACCACCTGATTTCGGAAGAAATGGGGAACCCTCTATTGAAATCCCTCGCAAAAACGATCGGCTATCAAGAGGGGCTGCCTGTGGCCGCGGACCCAGGCATCCTGGATCCTAGGGAATTTCTCGACACCGTGGTCAACATCCGGATCCCCAACCCGTTCCTGCCGGACACCCCCCAGCGGATTGCCACCGATACTTCCCAGAAGCTGGCCGTGCGTTTCGGCGAGACCATACAGGCTTATCAAAAACGGGAAGACCTGGATGTGGGAAGCCTAAGGCTAATCCCCCTGGTATTCGCGGGCTGGCTGCGCTACCTGATGGCGGTGGACGACGCCGGGAACGCGTTCCCTTTAAGCCCGGACCCCTTATTTGAGGACCTTGCCCCCTATGTGGCAGGATTTGAATTGAGCGACGCGCCCAAGGACTTGTCCCGGTTGGACGGCCTTCTTGGCAATGCCAAGATCTTCGGCGCAGACTTGACGGCAATCGGCATGGCGGATGCCGTGAAAGGATATTTCGCCCAGCTTTCCAGCGGCATCGGAGCCGTTGCCAGGACTTTGGAAAAATATGTGCCGCAGGAAATCTATCTGGCAGGCGGATGCTTCTGGGGCACCCAGCGTTATTTTGACTGCCTGGAAGGCGTGGTGGAAACCAGGGTCGGCTATGCCAACGGCCGCACACAAAACCCCACCTATGAACAGGTCAAGCACGAAGGAACCGGCCATGCGGAGACGGTGCGGGTCTTGTTCGACGCTTCCCGGATTTCCCTGGAAGAGCTGTTGGAACAATATTACCAGGTGATCGACCCCACCTCCGTCAATCGGCAGGGGGAGGATGTGGGGGTCCAGTATCGCACGGGCATCTACTACACCAACCCTGCCCACAAGGAAATCGTGGAGCGCTCCCTCGCCGCCTTGCAGAAGCGCTATAAGGAGCCCCTGGCGGTCGAGGCTTCGGCCCTCCAAAATTTCTATGACGCGGAGGAATATCATCAGAAGTACCTGGAAAAGAATCCCGGCGGCTATTGCCACATCGGGGCGGCCCATTTTGAGGCCGCCAAGGCTTACCGCGCCATTTCCCGTTCCGCTTCCTCAAGGCCAGAGTAACCGTACAGCTTCACGCTGTTTTCCATGATTTCGTAGGTAAGGTTCTTCCCCTCTTGGGCGTGGCGCACTACATACCTGCCGTACAATTCCAGCATTTTATCGGAATAAGTGCTAAGCTCCCCACGCAGATACGTCTCATAGGATGTGTTGTCCAAGCGGTCGTCCGTGGTGTGCACGCTTCTGGCGTTGCCCGCCAGGACGGGGTAGCGCGCCTCGAACTCTTCCATCCAACCCACCTGCATCCGCACGATGGCTTCCACGATCGCTTTCTTTTCCTGGCTCAAGGCCGGGAAATGCTCCTTGATCGCCTCATATTCCTCCGGGGCGGTGCTTTCCATCATCCTTCCGTATTTCTCCGTGATCAGGTTGTGCCCCAGCGCCACTTCCCTGTGGAAATCATACAAATATTGCAGCAGCATGGTCCGGTCCCAGGTCTGGTACTGGCTTTTGCGCATAATGGAAAACGTGTACCAGTCGTCCTGGCAGTCCGCCCGGCCGCCTACGTTGCGCACCTTGTCGAAAGTCTCAAATTCCAGCCTGGCGATATCTTCCACCAGTTCCACATCCGTTTGAGACGAGAACCGGGATTTCATCAACAATTCCTCCGTATGGGCGTCCAGATAGGGGTCAGTATCGCTGATGAAGCCTTTTTCATAAAGCTTCGCCGCCAGGGCCTGCGCCAGTTCCTCCGCATGGCGGGGGAAATCCTCCGCCCGTCCTTTCGCCGCCGCTAAGACCAGCTCCGCCACCTTCCTACAGCCGGGCAGCCCGCACAGGCTCTTCCAAAGCCACTTATCATGGGGCGCGAAACGTCCCTCCGCAAAATGCGCCAGCTTCATCGCCTCTTTCAGGCACTCTCCCCACAAAAGCCGCGGCGTGACCTCGTCGCCGCGCTTGCACACGCGGGCATAATTATATTGCCCCGCCTGGGAAAACAGGGCGGCGCTCTGGGCTAGTTTCAGGAAACGGATCTCCTCCGGGCAGCCCTCGGACAAAAACAGGCGCACTTTGCTGAAAATCCCTTCCGGATCCCAAAACACTTCGCCATTGGTGGCGGCGGCAAGCGAGGCGTCGTCCGCCCCGCGCCAATCCATGCCCCGCTTAGCTTCCTCGGGACGCTCCCAGGCATTCTCCCCCAGCAGCCGCGAATAGAACGCCTGGATGGTCTGGACGCCCCTGCGGCCTGCGCCCCGGGCGCTTTTCGTGCGGACCAGGCCCCGATATTCCAGGGGCAGGCCCTCATAAGCCTCTGTCAGGGCTTCCCCGATCTCATCCCAAGTCTCCCGCGTCACCCACAGGCAAACATCCGGGCCCCAATCATGATCCCGGGAAATGGCGTCATCCCAGCCAAAGCAGTCGGAACCCTCCCCGACCAGCCCGGCCGCGATCCGGTCCGCATATGCTGGGAACCGATCCTTTATCATAGGTGCCACGCAATCCTCGTAATATCCCCTGCATAACGCAAGCCCGTTTGGCGCGCCGCCTTCCTGCGCTGCCTCCGCTTCGCCCTCCTGCGTTGCCTCCGCTTCGCCTGCTGCAGATTCCGCAACGCTCTCCTGCGCTGCCTCTGCCGCCTCACCCGCCGGGGATTCTGCAACGCCCGCCTGCGTTCCTGCTGCCGCGCCGCCCGTCGGGGATTCCGCAACGCCCGCCTGCGCTGCCTCCGCTTCGTCCGCTGCAGATTCCGCAAGCTTCTTCTCGCAGGCTGCCAGGTACTCCTGCAAGCGTCTATAATGCTCGTTCTCCCCCAAGGACTTGCGCACGCAGTCCATCGCCTTGCGGTACTGCCGCGCCGCTTCCTCATAATTGCCATGTTTATACTCATAGGTGGCAAGGGAAGCCAAAGCCGCGCTATAATGGGCCTCCTCTATCCCATGGGCCTCGAAGATGCGGATCGCCTCCCGGAAATATCCTGCCGCTTCCTCATCCTGGTTTAAGCTTAAGCAGGTGCCTGCCAGGTTGGCGTAGGTGACTGCCAGTTCAAAATAAGCGTCCTGCTGCCTCTCCACGATGCGAAGCGCCTCCATCAGGCACTCCTTCGCTTTCTGAAAATCGCCCATCTCCTGATACAGCAAGCTGATATTGTTCTTCAGGCTTGCCACCAGCATATCGTCAGGAGACAACAATCTTTCATATATATCCATCGTTTCATGGTAATGCTGCAAGGAATCCTGCAATCTGCCGCCCGCCCGATAGGCGTTCGCGATATTCAACAGGGTTGTGGCATAAGGGATCGTCCCCTCCAACCCCATCCGCGCCATCAGCTTCTTCGCCTGGTCGGCCAACTGGTAGGAGTTCTCGGCCTGGCTGGTCTCCCGATAATAGCCGATCAGCTCATTCAGCAGCACAAGCAGCGCGTCGTCGTCCTCTTCCTCCACTGCAGACCGGATGCCCTGCTTCATCAATTCTTCCGCTTCCGCGCCCCTGTTCTCATCCTGGAGCCGGTCCACTTCCTGTAAAATCGTCGCAACCTCCATCATAATCCCTCATCCCTTTCCTATTTTCCTGGCGGCCATGTGCCCTGACGGCTTGCCGCCATGCGCCGCCTCCTTAAGTCCCGCTTCCGCCCCGGAACTTCTCGGACATGTCCCGGAACGGGTAGTTCCCTTTCTTCGGAAGCTTCTCCCTGGCCGTCTCCCGGATCTGCCCCTCCACGCTGGCGATCTCCTCCTTAAGCCCTTTGGCGGACAGCCTCGCCGCCCCCTCGCCCCATATGATCATCTGCTCCAAGGCGTCCGAGGTCGCCACCGTCACACGATACTTTTGCCCGATGCGGTGGACCGTTTTCTCGATATACTGGTCCGCGGTCTCCGCCTCCTTGGTGTAAACCACATAAATATTATGGTACTTCTCCACGCTTCCCGGATTGCCCTTTACCTTATACGCGTCAAAGACCAGGATCACCGTGTTTTGCCGAAAGCCCTGGTAATTGCAAAGGACGTCCATCAGCTTGGACCGGGCCGAGTCAATGTTCGCCTGGGCCAATTCTTTCAGGTCCTCCCAGGCAAAAATGATATTATAGCCGTCCACCAACAGATATTCTTCCTGATCCGCCCTTGCCTCCCAGGTCCGCGTCCGAAGCATCCCGCTTCCCGCGAAGCTTTGCCGCACGGACAGGTCAGGCTCCATCCTGCTTCGGTCCCTGTTTTGCCCGAAACGGTTCCGGTCCCGCTTGATCGGGCCATAGGTCCTGGTGAAAATCTCTTCCAGCTCTTCCTCGTCGATCCAGGCATCCTTCGAAGCGGCGGACCCGCCCGCCGCAGCGCCTCCCGCCGACCGGTCCGAAGGCATTACGCCTTTCGCCCCGCCCTCGCCCTGCGGCTCCTCTTTTTCCAGCGAAAGCCCGCTTTCCACATGCGCATAGGAATCCACCTGGTCCCAGCTCACCACAAAGCCAGCCCCATGGGCGCAGAACACGCTTCCCGTCGGATTGTCCAGGTCCGCCTCCGGGTCATACCCGATGCGGGCGATCACTTCCTCCGCATTATGGCATGGCTCATAGCCGCCCAACAGGCAATGCAGCCTCCCCCTGCCATGGGTGTAGGACACCACTTCCGTCTGATACCCCTGCATCGTCGCCACGGGAGCCTTGCCCCGCAAAAGGGACATCCCGTCCTGGGACTGGGGCGCCTGGATGCTTCCCTGCATCCGCTGGATGTCCGTGATGGCACGCCCTAGTGCCTCGGTAGGCACCTCAAGGGTGAACTCATACACCGGCTCTAAAAGGATGCTTCGGGCTTTCCGAAGCCCCTGCCGCACGGCGCGGTACGTGGCCTGGCGGAAATCCCCGCCTTCTGTATGCTTCTGGTGCGCCCGCCCCGCCACCAACACGATGCGCAGGTCCGTCACCTCCGAACCGGTCAACACGCCCACATGCCGCCGCTCCTCCAAATGGGTCAAGATCAGCCGCTGCCAATTACGGTCCAGCACATCCTCGCTGCAGGCGCTGGAAAACTGCATGCCGCTTCCCGGCTCCCCCGGTTCCAGCAAAAGATGGACCTCCGCATAATGCCGCAAGGGTTCAAAATGCCCGACGCCCTCCACCGGCGCGGCGATGGTTTCCTTATAAACGATGCTGCCCGCGTCAAACGCCACGGAAACGCCGAACCGTTCCCGGATCAGGCTCTGCAGGATCTCGATCTGCACCTCTCCCATGACCTGGGCATGGATCTCCCTGGAAGCCTCTTTCCACACGATATGCAGCTCCGGGATCTCTTCCTCCAGCCGCCTAAGCTGCCCCAAAAGCTTCACCGGGTCGCTTTCCTGCAAGGAATGGACCCGATACGTGAGCACCGGTTCCAGGAGCGGGACGGTCCGCTCTTTTTCCGTGCCGAGCCCCTGCCCGCAAAACGTCTCGTCCAGCCCGGTCACGGCGCACACCGTCCCCGCGCCCGCTTCCTCCGCCAGCTGGTAGCCATCCCCGTCATAAATGCGGATTTGGTCCACTTTTTCCCCGGAAACCAGGGATTTGACCTTAAGGCTCCCTCCCGTGACCTTCATATGGGTCAGGCGCGTCCCCTGGGCGTCCCTGGAAATCTTATACACCCGCGCGCCAAAGGCGTCGGACGCTTTCCCGCTTTCCGGCAGATACCGCTCCAGGCCTCGCAAAAATTCCTCCACCCCGGTCAGCCGAAGCGCCGACCCGAAAAAGCAGGGGAACACCTCCCGCCTGCCGATCGAGCGCCGGATGGAGGAGTCCTCGATCTTGCCGCTCTCCAGATATTCCTCCATCAAGCCGACCTCGCACATGGAAAGGTTTTCCAGGAAAGCCTGCCCATCCTGCGCCTCGTCAAAATCCACGCAGCGCTCGTCCAACTGCTTCTGCACCTGGGAAAGCAGCCTGGCCCGGTCCGTCCCGGGCTGGTCCATCTTATTGAGGAATAAGACCGTGGGGACCTGGTACTGCCCAAGCAGCCTCCACAAAGTCTCCACATGCCCCTGCACGCCGTCCGCCCCGCTTATGATGAGCACCGCCAGGTCCAGCACCTGCAGCACCCGCTCCATTTCCGCCGAGAAGTCCACATGCCCCGGCGTATCCAACAGGGTCACTTCCCAATCGCCCAGCGTAACAAGCGCCTGCTTGGAAAAGATGGTGATGCCCCTGGCCCGTTCCAGCTCGTAGGTATCTAAAAACGCGTCCTTGTGGTCCACCCTGCCCAGCTTGCGTAATTTTCCGTTCAGATATAAAATGCCCTCCGCAAGGGTCGTCTTGCCCGCATCCACATGGGCGAGCAGACCGATGCAGACCGGCCGATGCGACGCCCTTTGCCCTTGTCCGCCCATGAAAGCCTCCTATCGTACAAATTTTAGCCTCCGCCAGATCCATTGCCATAAGCCTATTGTACATCAACGGCATTTCGGCTTCAAGGCCCTCCATGCCTGAATCTGTCCGTTACCGTCCACACGTCCCTCAGCCTGCGATTGACAAGTCCGTGTGGGTAGGGTATTCTATACATGGACGGCATGCCCGCGCCGTGGGCATAGCCAAGGAACTTGTTCCGACATTTTTTGCATCTTAAAATAAGGAAGGCGGCTTGACATGAAAGTACAGCGGTACAAACACGACCTGGATTTTTCCTATACCCTGGGGGCGACCCTGACTTACGAATTAATCCGCTGCGCGCCTGGGTCCGCGCAATGCGTCTTCTTAAATTCTTCCACAGAAAAAACAGGAGGCATCGCGGACCTGCTTGCCTCCTGTGAAAAATATGGCATACCGGTGGAACAAAACGATAAGGCTTTCCATATCCTTTCCCCGAAAGGGAACTGCTTCGTCATCGGCATGTTCCGTAAGGATCCTGCGCCGATCCAGGCAGGCTCCCATATCGTACTGGCCAACCCCCAAGACGCGGGCAACCTGGGCACCATCCTGCGCACTGCCGCAGGCTTCGGCTTCCACGACATCGCCATCATCCGTCCGGCGGTCGACTGTTATGACCCGAAAGTCGTGCGGGCCTCCATGGGCGCCATTTTCCATGTCCGGGTGGAAGCTTTCGACCGGATCGAGGACTACCTGGCCCGCTTCCCGGAGAATACGCGCTATGCTTTCATGCTAAATTCCAGCACGCCCATCCGCCAGGTCGCCAAATCGGAACCATTTTCCCTGATCTTCGGCAATGAAGCCACCGGCCTTGCGGAGGAGTACGCCCATTTCTGCCAGAGCGTCGTCATCCCCCATTCCCATGACATCGACAGCCTGAACCTCCCCATCGCCGCCAGCATCGCCATGTTTGAATTCACCGCGGACAGGTGGGACGGGTCGGCCGGCTGAAATCCTTGACAGTAGTCCGCTTTTTGAAAAGCCCTTTACAATAGGAAGGGAATAAGATATACTTTTTATCAAAGAAATACTGAATGAAAATATCTCAACAATCTATCATTAGGAGGAGGAGAAACATGCTAGACATTTTAGCAATCGGAGAAATCCTGATCGACTTGACGCAGTCTGGAACCACCGAGCAGGGGATCCCCCGCTTCGACGCCAACCCCGGCGGGGCCCCTGCCAACCTGGCCGTGGCGGCTTCCCGCTTAGGCGCCAAGGCCGGCTTCATCGGCAAGGTGGGGAAAGACAGCTTCGGCGACTATTTAAGGCGCTGCCTGACGGAGAACGGGGTGGATGTTTCCGGGCTTTCCACCGACCCTGTGCAGCATACCACCCTGGCAGTGGTCTCTTTGGATGAAAAGGGGGAAAGGACGTTCAGCTTCTACCGCAATCCCAGCGCGGACTGCAACCTTTCCCAAGAAGACGTCTCCCAAGACCTGCTTCAGGGCACCCGCCTGCTGCACTTCGGCAGCGTCAGCCTGACGGGCGAGCCTTCCAGAAGCGCGACGCTTGCCGCTGCAAGGCGCGCAAAGGAGCTGGGCGTCACGGTGAGTTACGATCCCAACTACCGGGAAAGCCTTTGGAGCGACCCCGCCACGGCGATCGCCCAGATGAAAGGGCCCCTGCCCCTAGTGGATATTTTAAAGGTTTCCGATGAAGAGCTTCCCTTGCTTACCGGGACGAAGGATCTGGCTGAGGGCACCGCCCTCCTGGCGGGATACGGCATCCGCCTCATCTTCGTCACCTTAGGGCCGAATGGGGCGTTCTACCGCTTTGGCGACAAGACCGGACATGTCCCGGGCGTCCCCTGCGTCGTAGGGGATACGAACGGGGCGGGAGACACCTTCTTCGGGGCCGCCTTATCCCGCATCGCGCGGCGCGACAGCCTGGACGAGATCACGGCGGAAGAACTGGAGGACATCATTTCCTATGCCAACCTGGCCGCCAGCATCACCACCAGCCGCCACGGAGCCATCCCCGCCATGCCGACCAAGGAGGAACTGGCGTAACGCGCATGGGCCTGTCCGACCTGCGGCGTTTCCTTTCCGAGACGGATTTTGGATGCGGCATTTTGCCGGCGTTTATACGTGTTTTTTTCAAAAATAGATGTTGACACACGCGGGAGGATGTCATATAATATGTGAATGTGACAGTGTTTCTAAATGCTTTGCCAAAGCCCCGGCAGGGCGTTTAAGATAATTCATCGAACCGGTTCCAGAGAAGCCTTTGCAGCAGCCCGGACATCTGCCGTAGGGGTCCGTCGATGGGACAAATATCGCAGGACAAGGTAATGGAGGAAACGTAATGAAGACATTTATGGCTAGCCCCGCTACGATTGAAAGAAAATGGTATGTGGTAGACGCTACAGGCATGACCCTCGGCCGCCTTTCATCGGAAGTCGCTAAGGTTTTAAGAGGCAAGAACAAGCCGATTTTCACTCCTTTCATTGACACGGGCGACTATGTGATCGTCATCAATGCCGAGAAAGTGAAAGTAACGGGCAAGAAGTTAGACCAGAAGAAATATTATCATCATTCCGGATGGGTAGGCGGACTCAAGGAGACCAACCTGAAGGAAATGATCGCGAAGAAGCCGGAGCAGGTAATCGAGCTTGCGGTCAAGGGAATGCTTCCCAAGGGACCTTTAGGAAGAGAGATGTACAAGAAGCTCCACGTGTATGCGGGACCCGAGCACAAGCATGCGGCCCAGCAGCCGGAAGTGCTGACATTCTAAAGGTTGAAAGGAGATAAGAATCATGGCTAATACTGAAAGATATTACGGAACAGGCAGAAGGAAAACGTCTGTTGCAAGAGTTTATCTCGTACCCGGCAAGGGCGACGTCATCATCAACAAGAGGTCCATGGACGATTATTTCGGCTTAGAGACCCTTAAGGTCATCGTTCGCCAGCCTTTAGTCGCGACCGACACCCTCGGCAAGTTCGATGTGCTCGTCAACGTACGCGGCGGCGGTTACACCGGACAGGCAGGGGCGATCCGCCACGGCATCTCCAGAGCCCTTTTGACCGTGGATGCGGATTACAGGCCTACCTTGAAGAAAGCCGGCTTCCTTACCAGGGACCCTCGTATGAAGGAGAGGAAGAAGTATGGTTTGAAGGCCGCAAGGCGCGCGCCTCAGTTCTCCAAGAGATAAGGATTATTGCGAATTACAGCGCATGGAAAGAACTCCCGAGTTTACTCGAGGAGTTCTTTTTATGCGCTGTAATTCATTGGAACGCAGAAAATGCAATAGGTTGGGGATATTTTGGACCGATATGTTTATATTAACGATATAAAACCATGGTTTGCTTGCAAAAATCTTTGGTTTGATATTTGGATTCAGGAGGGAAACCATGGATTATGAAAGAATAAAACGGGATGCTAATGATATAGTAATGGGTTTATCGTGTGAATGTTCGTATATCGAATATAAAGCTTCCGCATCGCAGCTGGCAAAAATATTAAAAACCATCTGTGCATATGGAAATAACTACTATGATAATGATATACAGTATATTTTTCTGGGTGTTGAAGAAGTAAATGATGAAAACAATAAAGCAATCCCCAAGCTGCCGATATTAGGTATAGAGGAAGGAAATCTGGAAAAGTGTAAAAATGAGATTAATTCATTAAGAACTTTCTTGTATCCTAATGTGGCGTTTGAAATAATAACAAATCAGTATTCCTTTCATACGCAGAAAGCAATACGTTTGTTAAGAATGGTGGGTGATTAGTCTATGGATTAAAAGCAACAGATGATTGAATACATGGTGCAGGACATTGTAGAAATGCTTACGGAATCTCAGGGAGTAGAATTTGACTCCGCCATGCTTACCATATATGAATCGGAAGTTTACGAGAAATTGTTGGATACAGAGACCGGACTATACCGTGAAAGTCCTGCATATGTATATGGACTGTTGCAAGATGAGCTTAACTTTGGCCATATCGTGCAAGCAGAGGTGTAAATGCAAACAGGTGGGTAAATAAATGGATTTAATGGGCGAGAATGCCATATAATCCTGGCCGCCTGTTTCGCAGGTAGTGCATTTCCCGCTTGCGGTATTCCCGCAGCATGGCGATATCCAGCCGGGCAAGGAAGACGCCCTCGGCTTCGTCTGCTTCCAGCACGCACATATCCCGGGAACCGGGCAGCTCCCGCAGGTATGCCACTCCGTCAAACAACGTGGAATGACCGTTGCAGTCCGGGTGGGGCGCAGGATAATTGCAGGTGGCGATGGCAAGCATATCTTCATACGCGCGGCCGCGCAGCTGGGACAGGCGGTTGATCTCCATCGGGCAGGCGTTCGGCACCAGCAAAAGCTCCGCGCCCTTGAGCATGAGGATGCGGGCGCTCTCCGGGAACTCACGGTCATAGCAGATCATGGAGCCTACCATGATATCTCCTTTCGCGGTATTCAGCGCGGCAACGGGAAATTCATCGCCCGCGCACAGAACGCTTTCATCATCCGGCTCGCCAAAGTCGCAGATGTGGACCTTGGAATACTTATAGGCTAGCCGCCCGTATCGGTCAAACAGGCATACGCTGTTTTTCGGCCCTTGGCCGCTTTTCTCCAAAAAGGTAATGCCGATGGCCATTTCCAGCTCTTGGGCAAGCGCCGCAAAGCGCATGACAAACTCTCCGCCCGCTGGAACGGCCAGCGCGTTCAGCTTCTCTGCGTCATGGGGGATGGTATATCCGCTGCTCCACATCTCTGGGAACAAAGCGATGTCCGCGCCCTGTGCGCTGGCCTCTTTGCAGCAGCGGACGCCTTTTTCCATGTTCTGCCCAATGCTCCCTGTAGGCATGACCTGGAGCAGGGCGATATTGATCGAATCGTTCATTCTCATTTCCTCTCTATCATCCACCCTCCGACCACAAAAGTCCCGACATATGCGGCGCGCGTCCTACAGGAATGTTCCTTATCCCTTCACCGACGGACGGGAAGTCAGGATGGCGGGGTTGATCTGAACCAATTCGTAAGGGGCGTTCGGATGCTCCATGCGGTACTGGATCTGCATGGCGATCCGCCCGCCCAGCAGGTCAGTCCTGACCAGGGCGGTCGGAAACACGTCCCCTTCCTTGGGATGCTCGCTATCGCCGTCAAAGCCGGACACGATCATCCCCTGCGGGGCGCGGTGCGCATGTTCCAGCAAATACGCCTGCACGAAATGGGCGATATAGTCGCTCACGCAGACGAAAGCTTCCGGCAGCTTTGGCAGCGCGTCCAGGAAGCAGTTAATCTCCTGCCGATAAGAGAAAATGCCCAAATTCCCCGTCAGGCACAGGCCGGCGTCCAAAGGGATCCCGTAATCCTCCAGGCATTTGCAGAAGCCGTCATAACGGTCCCTGTTGGTCTTGGCATACTGGATGTCTCCAATAAAACCGATCCGCCGAACCCCTTTTTCCAAAATGGACTTCGTGATCTGATAAACGGCATGGTACCCCTCCAGGAGGATCAGGTCCCCATTCAGCCCGAACAAATCCATCTGGGGGACGACGTCCACGAACACTTTCGGCATATTCAGTTCATTGATCAGGCGCAGCAGCTTCTCATCGTAAATATTCAGCACCACCGCCCCCTGCACCGTATGGTTGGCCAGGACGGAGGGCATCCGGAACTTGTCGGAATAAACCGATGGCATATAGGTATACATCAGGTTCACGTTACGGAGCGCCAAGTCCTGCGCCAGGCGATGGATGATGCCCGTCCAAAACGTGGACGAATCCGGCCGCGACACGATGAGGGACACGTTCCGCCCAACGCTTTCTTCCCGATAGTCGGCATGTCCCCTGGAATAACCCATTTCCTTCGCCTTGTCCAACACGCTTTTCCGTAAAGCCGCGGAAACGCCCGGGTGGTCATTGAACACTTTCCACACCGTGATCCGGGAAATCCCCAAAGCGTCCGCGATATCCTGCATCGTAACCCTATTCACTGTAGCTACCGCCCTTATCTTTTTATCAGCCCCACACTTGCCTTAGACCGTATTTTAACATAAGAATCCAAGAAATGCAATCGCCAAAAGCGTATGTTACAGTTCACTCGCAACCGTTTGACCCGCGCCACCCGCTATCCCGCGCATTAAGCTTCGTTCAAGATCCGCAGCAACAGATCCGCCATGCCAACATTATAGCCGCCATCGGAATAGATGCAGACGCCTTTCCCCTCCATGACCATCGCCAAAGGCAGCCTGCCCGGGTTCTGTTCCACGCTTTCGGACAATCTGCGATAGGCTTCCCCGGAATCGCACACAAGCTTCCCAATGCCCGGCAAGGCTTCCACGAAGCGCCGAAGTGTGGCGTTCTCTTCATATTCCGCATCGGAACGTGTGATCAGGTAGATGCGGTCCGTCAGCCCTTTGACCTGTTCCCGTTTTTCATACAATTCATTTAAAATATGTTCCGTAGGCTCCCTGCCCGTTTCCAGCCACAAAAACAGCGTCCGCGCGTCCTTCGCCAGTTCGGAAAGGAGGCAGTCTTTCCCGCCTGCGCGTCGCATGAGGCAATCCTCATAGGGATATCGGCGCAAAAGCGCGTCCACGGAAAACTGCCGCAGCGTAAGCTCCAGGTGTTTTGACTCTCCCGGATGCAGCACGAAGTCATAGACCCTGGCAAACTGGTTGCCGTTAGGCAGGCGGTTGGTGGTGACGGCGCGATACATGCCGGGCTCCAGGACGGCTTCCAGGTCTTTGCCCTGCGGCATCTTGCCGCCGCCTAAGAACAAGAAGCGGAACTGCCCTTTTTCGTATTTGCTGACGGAATAATGGCCCCATTCGGAGAAATCCAGCCCTCCCTGGGCATGCAGATGAAGCATGGCCGCATCGGAGACCACGGAGCCGTCCGCACCCGCAGCGCCAGGATGATTAACCGCCTCTTCCGCCGTCCAGAATTTGCCGTCCCGGTAAAATTCCACGGCACGGTCAAGGCGGCGCAAGCGTGCAGGAATCCCTAAGGCGCGGTACAAGTTCACGCACAGCACGGCCCGGGAGAACTCATTCCCGATCCCTCCCGTCAGGCAACCGATGGGAGAAGTGATCAAATTCCCATATTCTTGGTCCGGCATAGAGACCACCAGCCGCCCAATCCTGTCGGGCAAAGTCTCCGGAGCCTGTAAAACCGCCCTCTTTTCCTCCTCGCCCAGCAAACCGGCCAGCCGTCCCCGTCCGGGACGCAGCATCTCCATCGCTACCCTGGGACTTAACAGGAAACGGTAGAATATTTCTTTCGGATACTGGTCGACGTAAGGAGCCGCGCAGTCGCAACATTCCTTGAGGACCTCACTGTCCAAGTCCCAATAATCCTTTTCCGTCAGGACCTTGAGCACTTCCAGCTTCCAATGCTCCCCGTCCTCTTTCGCATCCGTTCCGCTTTCATCCGCAAAGGTAGCCCCCTCATGCAGACGCTCTGCCAGCTTTCCGCCGTCCCATTCCAGGAAATGCAGGATTTCCGGCAAATGTCCCAAGGACTTGCGCAGGATCTCTTCCACTTCCTTGCGGTCCGCAGGCGCAAACCGCATAAGCGCAGGCTGCGCTTGTTCTTCCTGATAGAAGCCTTCCGCTTTCGCCTGCCTCTTCTTGGCGGCATCCTTCAGCCTCTGCTCCTGTGACTTGATCTGCGCGTCAGTCAGTTCCTGGTTGCGCACGGTCTCCCGAGGCGCATAGAAATCCATGTCTTGCCAGACATCCTCATTAAGCTTCCGCTCGTGGAGCACCACGACGGCCTCTTCCATGGGCTTTTCCCGATCGTTCAGCGTAACTAAGGTCTCCCCATATCTTCCATCCTGCGCGTAAGCACAGACGAGCAGGCTCCCAAAGCCGGTTTCCAAGGTGACGCAGCCGTCTTCGCGGCCCTCCCCCGCCCCGGTCTCAAGGAATGCCACATTCCCGAAATGTGCGCCGTTCAATACGTTGAAATCGACACGGGCCCCGTTCACGGGCTTGCCATCCTCCCCTTCCACACGGACCTTCAGCATGCCGGCAGGCGCGTAACGCCCCAGGTGGTTGACCACCAAGGACATCCCTTTCTTGCCCACCACGCGGTCCTGCGGCTTATCCTTGCCATACCATCTTGAATGAATCTGCATCGCCCGGGTGGACGGTCCGATAAACCAGCCCATATCCAGCTCTTCCTCCGGCTCGCAGGCCCCCAGGATCCTCCAGGTGCCGTCACACCAGGCTTCCACCCAGGCATGGTTGCTGTCGCAGTGCGACCAGAGCGGCGCGTAGACCTGCCTGGCAGGAATGCCGAGCGCACGCAGAACCGTGATGGCGAACGTGGATTCCTCCCCGCATCTGCCTATGCCGGTATAATACATCGTCACAGGATTTTGGGCGCGTGGGTCGGTCATCTGATAAGTCGCCTCTTCCGAGCACCAGATATTGATCGCCATGGCGGCATCATACATCCCAAGCCCCTTTATGCGTCCGATCAATTTATCATAAAAGAAACGCCTGGTATCCGTGATATCCTCATTATTGATCCGATGATGCAGGACATAATTGGCAAAAAGCTTTTCCGGCGCCTTCCCTGCGTAAGGCCCCTCATTCCAGAGGAACACGGCATGCTTCGCATAAGAAAGGAATACATCCGCCGGATAGTCCAGCATGTCGCTGACCGGCATGGCGCTATAAAGGAAGCGGAGCGCCTCCGCCTCTTCCTCTCCTGCGCCCTCCAGGGCATGGTCGATCTCTTCAATCTTACGCTCCAGCAAGGCGGCAGATGCCTCCCGCAGGCATGTCGCGGCGGACGGAGCCGCCCCTTCTGCCTGGGTGTGCCGCCCTGCGTCCAACATCCCACCCTGGGCGGGACGGACTGCCGTCCCCTCTCCAACCAGTTGCTGCCTGCGCTGCTCCAATCGCTCTCTCTGTTCCAGGAAATAACCTTTTATTTCTTCTCCGTATGCCTTTGTGAACATTCCATCCATCCTCGTTTTAGGTTAAAGTTTTTGATGCCCCCGCTCCCTGCAGATACCATTCCTTTTGCGGACATCCTCCCTCAACAGATCCGCATGCCAGCCCTATCCTCCGGCGAAAAATCTGCCCATAACTCTTTCAACGTAAAGTTTCAGGGTTATGGGCAGCCGTCCATTTCAAGTCAAAAGTTCCATGCTCCCACGATTCATGATTCCTTAAGCGGATATTTCTTCATCCAATCCATTAAAAGGTCCACAGTGGTGAACGCCAACCCGGTCACGGTATCGGCGCAGCCATAATAGATGGCGATCCTGCCGGTCTGGGCATCCGCTAAGGACGCGCAAGGGAATACCACGTTAGGCACGTCGCCGGTCTGCTCATAAAGCATCTCGGGAGCCAACAGGTACATCCTGGAACGCTCTTTCACCTTCCAAGGCTCGTCCAGATCAAGCAGGGCGCAGCCCATACGGTACACATAGCCGCTGCAAGTCCGAAGCACGCCATGGTAAATGAGGAGCCATCCCTCGTCCGTCTCGATCGGGCAAGGCCCGGGACCGATCTTCATGGACTGCCAAGCGGACAAATCCCCGGGGATCGTGCCCATGACGAACCTGTGATGTCCCCAATATTCCATATCCGGGCTCTGGCTCACATATATGTCGCCAAATGGCGTATGCCCTGTGTCGCTGGGCCTGGACAGCATCATATATTTCCCGTTGATCTTCCTGGGGAACAGCACGCCGTTGCGGTTATAGGGCAGGAACGCGTTCTCCAGCTGATAGAATTTTTCAAAATCATATGTATAAGCCACGCCGATGGTCGGACCATGATAGCCGTTGCACCAGGTGATGTAATAACGGTCCTCGATCCATGTCACCCTGGGGTCGTAACGATATTCCCTCTTCGTCACTTCCGGGTCCTCCCCGATGAAAGTGATGGGTTCGTGGTTGATGTTCCAATGAATCGCGTCTTTGCTGAAGCCCGCGAAAATATCCATGCTCACGGACAGGCTGTCACAGCGGAATACGCCTGCATAGCCATCCCCAAACGGTACGACCGCACTGTTGAATATGCTGTTTGCAATCGGGATGTCGTGCCTGCCGATGATGGGATTCTCTGAATAACGCCATACCGGTTTGTCTAAGCCTTGCGGACGATCCTGCCAAGGCATCTGCGGCAAAGGTTTTCCAATTATTTTGCTCATGTTTTGACCCCTATCCTTTTCTTAATTAGTAACTCTAAACATCCATAACCGCGCTCTACGCAGCGGTCTTTTAAAATCACGCCGCAGGAGGCGGCGTCCACAGCCCCTTAAGAAAGCGGTTCCCACAGCCCACCTAAGGAAGCAGTTCCCACATCCTCCCTAAAGAAGCGGCACTCATGAAAGCGCAAGAAGCGATGCCGGGATATGGCTCCCGGCACCGCCAATAACTTGCCAAACTGTAGGACTAAGTAGTGCAAAAGATCAATCTCCGCCAAGACCGCTTCTGGCAGCGCCCTGGACGAAACGCTTCTGAACGAAGCAATACATGATCAACAACGGTAACACGACCAACAGGGCGCAAGCAGAAATCGTAGAATTCTGGATGAACGGGCTGGAGGGGTTCACCTGCTCCAACCAAGCCTGATTGGTCCTCGCGGCCGCGTCAATGCCCCACCTGATATTAGACTGCAAGGTCGAGTAGTTGTATACCAGGTTCTTGCTTCCCAACTGGAACAGTCCCTTATAATAGGTATCCGTATAATTCCACAGGAAGCTCAAAACAGACACGGTCAGGATGGAACCGGACATGCTGGGCACCACGATGCTGAAGAAAGTGCGCAGGAATCCGGCGCCGTCCACATGGGCCGCCTCCTCGATGGAGATTGGCAGGCCCTTGACGCCCTGGCGCAGGAAGTAAATATACAAACCGCTCTTTACGCCCATGCCAAGGCCGGACAGGATGTACAGGGATGAGGGCTTGCCGATCAGGTTCAGCCCATGCCCGGTAATCAATCCTATGAGCCCGAAGATATCGAAGTTACGGAACGCCGCATACTGCGCCAGCATGATGCCGTCGCTGGGAACGACGATCGTCAGGACTACGAAGAAGAACAAAATGTTGTTGCCCTTGAACTTCAGCCTCGCGAACGAGTAAGCCGCCAGACCTGCGGAAAGGACCTGCAGGAAAGTAAGGATGGCGGTGGTAAGCAAGGTATAACCTAAGCTTCCCCAATAGTTCAAAAGCTGTTTGGACATCGCCATGTCAAGGAACAGTCCGGACGTCTTCTGGGGGATCCAGATACTGGACTTATCGGCCAGCACGTTAGGATCCGTCAAAGCGTCCTTGGCCAGCTTCCATAAGGGCGTGATCACCACGAAGCCCAGGCAGATCAGGATCGCATAACGGAAGAACAACATGATGAAATTCCTGACCTTCTTTTGGATGGCGTATTTGGACAGACGTCCTTTCCGCAGGTCAACCCAAAAGCTAATGCCGGCCATTTCTTCGGCTTTTTGCATTCTTTCTTTTCTGGTCAATTTAGTCATAATAGAACACCCCCTTGGAAACGATGCCGCAAATCACGCCGATTGTGACCAGGGTGGCCGCGAAATAGATGAAGCTCATCGCGGAACCATAACCATAGTACATCGGGTCGCCGGTGAATGTGACGTCATGGATGTAAGAGGAAAGCGCTACTGTCTGCTGGCCTACGGACACTTTCGCGTTCGCGAAAGATTCCGCGATACTGTAAACCAGGCAAACCAGGATGGTAGGGGATACCATGGGCAGCGTGATCTTACAGAAAGTCTCAAACGCCGTACAGCCCTCCATCTGAGCCACCTCATACAGGGTCGGGGAGATGGCCTGCAGGCCGGACAGGAAGAGCAAGATCTGCACGCCGCAGGTAGTCACCACCGTGAAAATGTTCTCAACATAACTTGTCAGCAGGCTGGTCAGCTCCGTCGGAATACCGGAGTTTACGACCAGGTCCGTCAGCCACTGCATATCCATGACGGTTTCGGACTCGGTTACCGCCAGGCTGGTCTCGCTCAAGCTAAAGGTCGCCACGCCGGTCGCCAGGATGATGGGGATGACGAATATCGCGCGGAAGAAGCCTCTTCCCTTATATTCACCGTTCAGCAGCATTGCAATGAACAGGGCCAGGAAGATTTGGAACGGCACTTCCTTAAGCATGTTGAGGAATGCCTCCGCCAGGTACTGCGTGAAGTCCGCATTTACCGTCAGGGCATACTTGAAATTGTTTAAGCCTGTGAAAGTCCCGGTAAACTTGCCATCCACCATCTGCATGCTGCAGAGGGAATACCAAACGGTGTTTACCAAAGGGCGCAGGAAGAAGAAGATCAAGCCAAGAAGCCAGGGAAGCAGGAAGATCACGCCCCATACGGCAGTCTTTTTCTCATAATCCAACTTCTTATAGGACAAACTAAAGGCTTTCTTCTTAACTGCCTTATTTTCACCTTTTTTCATCTTTGTCCCTCCTTACTTAATGACATAGCTGAGAGCCGGAACCGCCACTCCATCTATCGTCTCATCCAGATCGCTGTAGTTGAAGTATACCTTGACTCCGTTGGAATAAGTTACCACGCGCAGATACTCATTGCGCTCATACAACTCATGCTCCACGATGACAGCGCCTTTCACGGCATTATGGAAACTCTGGTATTCGTCATAGTACGCGCCGATCCGGTCTTTCCAATAACTGTAGTCCACCGCGAAACGGTCTTCCTGCTTCGTCTTGGACAACAGCGAGCTGTCGCCATACATGAACGTGAACTTCGGTACGCTGTTGCCTTCCAGCACATGCATGAAGTTCGCGTATACATCCGTGCTCTCCAGGTTCAGGGATTCGGAAGAATAGGTCTTACGGCCATCCAGGACCATCTCGATGAAAGGAATGGAGGCATCCAAAATCCTCATGCCGCTGTCTTCCGTCGGAATATCCGTCAAGTAATTGGAGTAAGCGTACGCATCACCGATCGGGTTCGACAACATCAAAGTCAAGCCATCGGTCATCTGTGCCGCGACTTCATTCATGATCGCCTTACCGGTGGAAGGAGAAACCTCCGTAGCCTGGTAATTGGTCGGGATGAAGGAGAAGAAGTCGTCAGACGCCATCGTGCTTAAGCCAATCTTCTTGGTATAAGACGTCTTCGCCTTGGAAAGGTACTTGCCCAGGTAATTCGGGTTGATGACGAATACCGGATACTCATCCTCTTCGTCCACTTCCCTCTTCACAGGGTCGAAATCATAAATCTGCGCCCGCTGGTTCACGATGTCCCAAGCCACGACGCTCTTTGAGAGGCCTTTCTTGGTATGGGCCGTCTGGAGCGTGACGTTCGGGAATATCTGTGCGCCTACGGAATCCGCGTAGCTCTTTAAGCTCTTCCATGCCGAGCTTCCGCCCAGGCCGGATGCCAGCTTCACGCCGTCGGTCAAGGCGCGCTGGTTCATGCCTCCGTTGACCATGCCGGTGTAGATCAGCTTCACATTCTTAATGCCCAAGCCCGTCAGATCGGTCAGGATCTCTTTCGCCTGGTCGAATGTGGTCAGGGCCTGCTTGCCCTTGTAAGGGATCCCCAGCATGAACTGGGTCTTATCCGTGCTGCCCATCAGCTCTACATAGAACGGGGCTTCGTCCTCCGCCTGCTCAGACGCCATGCCCTTCGTCTCCAGGTAATCCGCATAGCAGTTCGCCATGTCGACGTAGTCCGCGTCTTCGCCCAGCCAATAATAACGGAGGGTGATGTTGTCGTCATACACGTCCGAGGTCGCCTTGTACAGGTCAAAGTTCGAAGCGGAGCCGCTGGAAGCGCCGGTAGAAGGCTTCTGCTGCGTCTGGATGTCGAAGCTTAACTTCACCTTGCAGAACGGCTCGGAGTTATCCTGCCCGCTCACGTAAGCATCCATGGTAGCCACTTCCGCGCCGTTCTCGATCACGCCGAAAATGGTGCTGTTGGAAGTCTTCATGCCGAACACGGGAAGCATCATGCTCTTTGGCTGGCTGTAAACCGTGGCGTCAACCAGCTTATCCCCGTTGTAATAGGTTCCAGCGAAGTGGTATTCCTTGACCTTGTCGCTGTCTAAGTAAATCAGGGCGCCGCTGCCGTCCGGGATGAACATGTAGCCATCTTCCAGATCCTGGTCTGCCGCGGAGGTCAGGAAATAAGGGATCAGGTCAATCTTGTTGATCGGGTTGTCAGCGCCGGTCTCGATCATCTTGGTATCCACGTTCACTACCAGCTGCTCCCCTTCCAGGTAATATTCCACGGGGACGCGGATGAACAGGTTGCCAGGATATTCCGCAGGATCGACGCCTTCTGTTTCCAAATCCACGTACAGCTCATCGATGGTATAAGTACCAATGTTATAGAAGAAGTTCTCAATTTCCCTTAACGCCATAGGGCCGATCTTGTTCTGGTCGTTGGTGTTAAAGCTCCTCTGCCATCTGCCATCACTAAGCTGTGCATAATAGCCTTTCATCAGGGCGATCTGGGATTCATCCAAGTACTGGAGGACGAATTCCTGCATACGCTCATCAGAAATACGCAGCGGGAAGTTCTTGTAGGTAATGTCGTCATTTCCCATGTTATAGATGATGCGCACGCCGTTATCGATCTTCTGGTAGCTAAGCTGCCCTAAGTCGACGCACATGGAAAATGAATCATAACTGGAAGTCGTGTTATATAACACATTATTCTTCTTGGTGCCGGAGAAATAAGTCACGACCACGTCAGAACGCTGACGGTTGGAGAGGTTCTGCATCCCCTCGCTGTGGCTCATATTGGTGTCCTGATAGGCGCCTGTCGCAGCGTCCATCCAACGGATGGTGCCGGACTCGGGATTCAGCAAAAGCCTCATGTCTCCGCTAGACGCCACCTCCACGAAATCGGATCCCGTAAAGGAATCATACTGCTGGTTCTCCCAATAGCTTTCCTGCGTCCCCGTATCGGTGGTCGCGTCCGCGTCGGAAGAGGAGCAGCCTCCCAATAGTGTAAGGCAAAGAGCCGTCATAACTGAGTATAACAATGCTTTTCTCTTTCTCATTTTCTTTCGCCTCCTCACTTACACAAGCATGCGGAACTCTCGAACGATTTCCAAAACATCATTGACGAACTGTCCGAGAAGAGTCGCGAACAACATTGCTACGAAACAAATGATCAAGATTGCGACTACGGACAACAGCAAGGTAGCCACATTCTTCGTAAACGTATACTGATGCACCATGATCGTCCCAATGAACATGTAGAAGAAGAACAGCACCATGCCGAACACGAACAGGGCATTCACCAGGGCCGCTTCATCCTGCGTCACATGGTTGGAAAGGAACGTTCCAGCCAGGTAGAGCCAGCATGCCGGGTAGAGGGAATAACCCACGACCTTGATGATGTGCACGACTTTACCTTTACCGGAAAGGAGCACGCCTACCGCCCAGTTGCCGATGATGAACGCGATATAAGGCAAGATCGCGCTGCCGACGATAAGCGGTACGTTTACATAACTAATGTCCACAAAGGACACCAGGAAGCCTGAATAACGATACTTGATCAGGCTGATCCAGCCGAACGCGATGATGACGATGATGCTGAATGCCAGGGAACCGTCATTATAATACTTCACATCGTCAAATGCCTTGAACGGGCTGGACAATACATAAGCGGGCCATTTGAAGAGCGTGAACTTCGTCTTCTCCCAGAACCTGCGAAGCTTGGTATCCTTAGGCTGCGCGGGCCTAAAGTGACGATAAATCTTGTATGCGACAAACAGGACGATCAGCACGGCTATGATGCCCAGGATGGTCGCGAAATTGTTGTCCATCCATTCGCCGGAAACCCTGTCGTACGCGTTGGAATAGTAAGACCTGTCAGCGCCTTTGTAGAAGTTATCCATAGCCTCTTCATACTCGCCGGAACGCATCTGGTACTTGCCTAATCCAAGGTTCGCATAATAGAAATTGCTGTTGATGTCCAGCACCTGGGTCCAGTAATCCGCCGCCGTCGCATAATCATAGCGGGACTGGGCCTCCAAGCCGGAATTGATCAAAGAACCATAAGTCGTAGGGATGTAGACTTCAACGGACTGGTACACGATGTCGATGACTAAGATCTTGTCGTCCATGAAGCACAGGCCTACCGGGGAACGAAGCAAGCCTTCCGCGTCGCCGCTGCCGGCCAGCTCATACATCAGATAACCGTCGCTGCTGTAGACGAATATCCTGGAACGGGTCGCATCCAGGACCGCGAACCTTCCGTCGTCCGCCACCGCGATACGGCTTAAGTTGGAAATAGAAGCCTTGTTCTCATAGTCGCCCATGGGGTACTCGATGAAATCGCTCATGGAAAGGACGTTCTCACCGGAAGAATTCAGCTTCTTGATCGGTTCTTCCACGCCGCCGCCGCCAACGCTGGCGAAGATGAAGCCATTGTTGTCGATCGCCAGGTCGCTGTAGGTGGTAGGCAGCCACAATTCGCTACGTGCCAACTGCTCTTCCGTAGCGATGGAACGCCAGAACAGGTCCCACAGGCTGTAGGTGACTTCCGTAGCGCCCACATAACGGTTGAAGTTGCCCTCCGGATCCAATTCCGCAAAGCCTTCGTAACAGTTGGTGATCAGCACATAGATACGTCCCACGCTGTCCACCGCGATCTTGTTGGGCCGATAGGCCACGGTCAATCCGGTACAGTGGGGGTCGCCCAAAGAACGCACATAATTGTAATTCTCATCGAACTCAATGATCTCGCCTCTGGACTCTTCTGAAATGTAGATATGTCCATCCTCCGTCACGAACAGTCCGGACGGGGCGCCGATCGCGACCTGGCTGCCGTCTTCCTTCGTGTACTCCGTGATGTAATCCACATTCTCAAATTCCTTATCAGCAATTACGATATAACCATTTAAGACCAGGTAAACCTTGTCATTTCGATAGAATATGTTCGATACGGTTGACATACTGTCCAGGCCCAGGTCTCTGGCATATATCGTCTTTTCCAATTCATAAGCCGCGGGTGCAGCGGTAACGTTGCCCCAGATGTCATATGAATAGGATTCGGCTGCATAGGACACCGTGCCAAATCCAAGGATGGCACATATTACAAGAGCAAGCATTGGGACGAACTTACTCCAAATCTTGTTTGATTTTTGCATACGCCACCTCTTATTCTTTCATACCAGATGTTGCCATTGTAGATACCACGTTGTTCTGCATGATCAGGAACACGACCAGGGGAACGGCAAACATGATTACCGCGGACGCGGAGGAGATGCCTGCATAGGAGCTTCCTACACCGCTGATCCTGCCGCTCGCCAACTGCTGTACTACATAAGCAAAGCCCTTGTTCGCCTCGGTATAGATGAACTTGTCGCCTGTGTTGGTCCAGAAAGCCTGGAACACCAGGATGAACGCCGTCACCAGGGCGGGCTTTACTACCGGCATGACAATAGTGAAATGAATCCGAACATATCCGGCGCCGTCGATCTGGGCCGCTTCCATCAAGCTGTCAGGGATCTGCTCCATGAAGTTCTTCATCAGGTACAGGCCCAGGGTGGAAGCGAAGCCGGGGATGATGATCGCCCACTGGGTATCCAACATTCCTAAACCGGCGATGGTCAAGAAGTTGGGGATCATGGTAACTGTAGCGTTGAACATCAGGGAATAGACGATCAACTGGTTACAGAACGCAGACCCGGGGAACTTATATTTTGCCAAAGGATAGGCGCACAGGGACGCGATCACGATATGTCCGACCGAACCGACCACCACCACGAACAAGGAATTGAACAAGGACCTGGTGACCGGTACCACGGTATTCGCCAAGACGTTTACAAAGTCACGGTAGTTGTCCATGGTAGGGTTGGAAACGATGATCCTGGGAGGGAAGATGAACATTTCGTTCATCGGCTTCAAGGACTGGCTTACCATGTAAATTACCGGGAAGAAGAATACAACGCCCATCAGGATCAGGAACAAGAACAGGATCACATTGCCCCAGAAGCTTCTCTGCGACTTCTTCACGAACGGTGTAAAGTCGTTGGACTTTTTACGTTGTAAATGCTTTTGATATAAATTCTGAATCACTGCCATATTCACTCTTCCTCCCCGCTTAGGTTCCGACTTTACGAAGCAGCTTCTGGATGAGCATGTTCGCTATGATCATGATCAGGAACAAGATCACCGCGATTGCTGACGCGTAACCCATCTCCATACGGATGGAACCATAGTCGTTCAAGTGGTTGACGATCGTATGGGAAGCGTAGTTCGGGCTGGGGAAGCCGACCAGGGAGTCGCCCACCGAACCAACGGACAGGGAGCTCGTAATGGTCATGACTGCGCCAAACAATAGCTGCGGCTTCATATTAGGAAGTGTGACATACCACAATTCCTGCCAACGGTTTCTGATGCCATCGATAGCACCCGCCTCGTACTGGGCCTCGTCAACGCCCTTGATGCCTGCCACGAAGGAGAGGAAGCCAACGCCCATGCTCATCCACAGGGAAGCCAGGATGACGACCACGATGACGTATTTCTCATCGGACAGCCACAGGATCGCTTCCTGCGTGATCCCCAGGTTGCGGAGGGCGGCGTTCAAATAACCATTGCTATCGTTGGAGAAAATCTGAGCAAATACTGTAATAACGGCGGAACCGGCCATGCTGGGCGCATAGAAGATAACCGTCAGGACCGTGCCGATCGTATGGGGCAGCTCGTTGATCATCCAGGCAAGCAGATAAGAAAGGATATATCCGCCGGGACCCACGATGACTGCAATGATGAACGTATTCTTAATTGCAGTGATGAAAATGCTGTCGTCCAAGAACAGCTTACGGTAGTTACCCAATGCGACGAAATTCGCCGCTTCCAACACGTTGTAATCCGTGAAGCTGTACCAGACAGCCTTTAACACGGGATAAACCACGAAGACCGCGAACAGAATCATGAACGGAGCAATCATGATGTACAAAGGAATGCTCCTCTTCATGTCTCGGAGAATCAACTGAACTCGTCTTTTCATTGAAATCTGATATTTCGCTTTAGCCATGTTCACCCTCCTATTCTGCCGTATTCAAGCCAAATTCATTGCGCTTGTTGGTAATCTCTGTGTTGATCGCATCCAATTCGATATAGAGCGTATCCACAGGCTCTAAGTTCTCAGTTACGACGGAAGTGAACGCGTTCCTGATCGTACGTCCGGTGATATAGCCGCCGGGGATCTGAGGCTCAGCGCGCAGGTCTCCCAGGATGGAAAGCACCACGGTCTTGAACTCTTCGTTCAGGCCGCCATTCTGGATGGCTTCCATATTAGCGACAGGAAGTTCCGCCGCCTCACCGTTCTCCGCCTTAAGCTCTGTAGAGTAGTTCACCTGCGTCTGCGCGTCGGTCCACCACTTTAAGAAATCCCAGGCTTCATTGGCCATGCCGTCTTCCGCCACCGTGGAGGCCACGATGAAGCAGGTGCCGATGATGCTGGCCGCGGAATGGTCTACCGTGCCGTCAGCCTTGCGGGTGCCAGGCATCTTCGCGATCGACCACTTGCCGGAGACTTCAGGGGCAGATACGGTCAAAGTATTGATATACGTGTAGTCAACCACCATCACAGGGATCTCGCCGGTACGGAACCTGGTAACAAGGTTCACGGAATACTCCAGTCCCTGGTTGGTGTAGAACTCGGTCCACTCCTTGAATACCTTCATCTGGTCCACCTGGTCCATCAGGGTGTAGGTATGGGCATCGTTGTAAAGCTCATAGCCCTGCTGGTACAGCATGGATAAGAAGATGGCGTTCACAGGAACCGTGGTAGAGCTTGTGCCGCCGCCCAAGGTCATATACTCATTACTTGCCAGGTATACGTCCATGTTCTCGGCTTCCAGATAAGGAACCATGGAGATCAGGTCTTCCCAGGTCTCAGGAACTTCCAGCCCTAAAGCGTCCAGGATGTCGGTACGATAGATCAGCACCGGGAAGGACAGCTGGTCAGGAAGCCCATATACGCCGCCTTCATACTCCAGGAACGGCCTCGTTCCGGCAGGGAAGCGCGCGAATACATCTTCAAAATCAGAAAACTGCGTCAAATCATAAGCCGCGCTGCGGTATGCGAAGTTGGTCGGCTGGCTGTAGCTGGACTGCAAGACCACGTCAGGGCCTTCGCCGGCAACCGTCGCAGGAAGGACCGTATCGCCCTGCACCATGCTCAGGTTCACTTCATAATCGCTGTTTGCAAACGAGGCGTTGATCATCTTCTGGATGATGTCGTACTGGCTCCTCACATCAACCGTTACCCACACGTCCAGCTGCTTCTTGCTGCCGTCCGAGGTCCCGGTATGTACCTTGAAGTCATTGGTGAAGGAACCGATGAAAGCGTTCCAGGTATGGGCAACGTTCTGGAAGAAGTTGCCGTTCGCTTTCGGAAGGGTGTAGCCGTCCCCGGTCACGATCAGGTAATCCAGTTCCAGGGGCAGGTTGTTGATGCTGTTGATCCAGTCGCCCAGGGCGGAAAGCTTGTCGTTGAAGTCCGTCAGGTCTTTCGCCACATCGTCCGGCTTCTTGATCAGCGGTATCATGCTGTTCATCATATCCACTACGCTGGAGGTCTTGTTGGCGGAATCCATGTCCTCGCCGAACATCTGCATTACGGCGTTGAGCCTGGTGTACTCCACTTCCAGGTCATCCACCATATTAGGCACGTAAGTAGTGATCTGATAGTCACGATACCTGTCGGGGTTGGTCCCGGTCACGGCGGTAAGCTCGCGGTACAACTCATTCAAGTTGTTGACGCTCTGGCTCGCCAGATCTACCGCTTCCGCCAGGTCTCCCAAGGTGGCAGTCATGGAAATCGTGTTCACGCCTTCATCCAGGTAGAAGTAATAATCCCCATTCTCATCGCCAAGGTAAGCGATCTGCCAGTCAGGAGCATAATCAAACTTAATCTGCGCCGCTTCTTCAAACGGAAGGTCTCCGTTGATGGTCAGATAACGGGCAGAGTAAAATCCTCTGTTCAAATACTGTTTGAAACGGACGGCTATCTTATAGAAGCCTGCGCGCCTAGTCTCCACCGTCCAGGTGATGGTCTGGCCTGCCGTCGCCCAGTTGTCTCCGCCGATCGTGTTGTACACGATGTTGGAAGCGTGATACGGCTGCGTCGCCACGGAAGTACGGTCATTGTTCGGAGACAGGGAAGAGGTGGACTTCACCGTGCTGTCCTCTGCCTGGATGATGATCGCGCCGCCCGGAACGTTATTGGCGTCCACGACTTCGGCGTCGAGCGTATCTTCATAATAATCCACATAATCCTCATAAGAAGGATATTCCTTGGCGGGCACCAGCGTGATCTCGCTGATCCCCAGCTTCGCCTGCGAAGACTCCAGGGTCACGGTATTGTTCCCCTCGTTGAAGTAGAACATATAGCTTCCAAGAGTATCGCAGTCATTTGATTCAATGTACGCAACAGCCGGTCCCTCTTCCTGGACCTGCGTGGGAGCGGCCTGGTTGCCGTTGACATTCATCAACCAATCTTTGTTGTCGTCCACCCAAAGGCGGTCGATCGTGATATCTTCGCAATCGTCAAAAGGTAAATCCCCATTAATATAGACATTGCGCAATATGCTCTGGGTGCCTGTGGTATCCGGATAATAGGTGAGGCGGATCTTGTACAGGCCGGCCTGCGGCACGTCGAAGCCGTAAGTGATGCTTCCCTCGTCGTCCGTCCAAACGATGCCGCCGTCCTCGGTGATGCCCTCCATGTCGGCCTCCGCATAGTCGCCGCCCTTAACGGTAATGTCGGCCACATCGTCGCTCACATACTCCTTAAAGTGCTGCGCCATATAATCCGAATAGGTAACGGCCGTAGAATCATCATAGCCCAGGTACTTCGCCAGGACGTCCACCCTCGTCTGGGCGTATTCGTCGCTGGAAGCGATGTTCAGGGCCACGATCGCCACGACGATCAGAGCCACCAGAATGCTTATATTGCGAATGCGGGTTCTATTCTTCTTCTTTTTCACCCCATCAGCCCTTCCATTTCTTAGCACTATGTGACTGCAGCCTGCGCAAGGCAGGACAACAGCCACATAGCGTCATGAATCATACTTCAGTTGTGTGTCGGAACAAATTAGTCAACGATGCCCATTTCCTGCATCTTCGCAAGGCCTTCAGACGCATAGCTCTCGGCCGTGCTCCTTGCATCCTGGCCATCCATGATGTAAGCCGCGTTCATCCATACATTCAGCACGCCGCCATCATCGAAAGGCTTCGCCCACTCATAAATGACCCTGGTGTGTGCCCAGTCATACAGAGCGATGTCTTCTTCGGTGCAGAAGTCCCTGGCAGCGCCGGCATTAAATCCGATTACAGGGGTCTCGCCAGCCTGCTCAGCTTCCCAAACCGCATGCATCTTGGTGGTCCTGTTGGGATCAAGTCCGCCAAAGTAATCCATAGCGATCTTTAACAGGGTGATGTTGTCGATGCCGGTCCTCTGGGCAGCGTCAGCCATAACGAAAGAAGGTCCCCAGTAAGCCTGGGCCAGCTTGTAGTTGTCGCTCAAGGTGGTGTAGTCGCCATCACAGGTAACGGAATCGCCCCAAGGCCAGAAGGTGATGCCGAACTGGCCGATGGAATCGGTCAAACCGGAAAGCTGCCAAGCCTCCAGCATGGTCATCACATACTGGGTGTTCAGTCCGCCAGAGCCATAAGGAACATTATCGTTCGTGATCGTGCCGGCATCATCATGCTCGAAAGTGATAGGAGCAGCCAGGCCAAGATCCATCAGCTCTTTGTAGAACTCCATAGCTTCAATGTAATGCTCATCCGTGATTCCGATCACGCCGTCAGAGCTGACCGCGGGAACGCCGCCGTTGGCAGCGCCTGCCATACAAGCCCAATGGAAGTAATGGGTACCGATAGGATATACGCCCTCAGGGAGTTTGGACTTCATCTCGGTAAAGTACTCGATCACATCGTCATAGCTCCACTCGCCGTTCATGAACTTCTCGGTAGGGGTTACTTCCATACCGATCTGATCCAAATAGTCACGGCTGTAAGCCAGAACGTAAACGTCGCCGATGTTATCGAAGGTCAGGCCATATACATGACCCTTCCATGAAACGGCGTCGGTGTAAACGGAGCCGACTTCCAGTTCCTGGTAAGAATCCGTGATGTCAGCGATAACCTTAGAGCCGATCAGGGAGATAAGGCCGTCAGGCGTGCCGGCGCAAATGTCAACCGCGCTCTCACCAGCGTTGTAGGAGCTGATCAGCAGATCAGCCAGGTTGTATCCATCGTCACCAGGGTTGTTGTAAACCAGGTCGATGTTGTACTTCGCTTCAACAGCGGCTGCCGCATCCAGGGCCAGCGTGTTGTCGTCGGTGGAGTCCGGATTCAGCTTGTTCCAGTCGCCTCCGTAAACCTTGACGACCTGGCCGCCGAAATCGTAGGTCTCCTCAGGGGCTGCAGCCTGATCATCGGTTGCGTCGTCCGCAGGAGCCGCATCGTCCGCAGGGGTTGTCTCGTCCGCAGGGGTCTCTGTGCCGGTGCTGTCCGCAGGGGCTTCCGTACCGGTGCCGGTGCTGCTGCTGGAGTCATCCGCAGGGGTGTCGCCGCCGCCGCAAGCAACCAGAGTGCCCATCATTGCCACTGTTAAAGCAATGGCGCAGAACTTCATGATTGACTTCTTCTTCATTATAATCCTCCTTTAAAATTACGCTTAACGCGTTTCTCTATAACAAAGGCACCGACTGCTCCCTCAATCGGGACCATTGCTATCCTCTTCCTTCGTCCGTCCCGTGCGCACATTTGACGATGTGGGCAATACATGTTAGGACGCACGAACAGTCAAAGTTAAAGACTGTATTTACTATACGCCTTATTAAACAATTTGTCAATTTCTTTTTTAATAATTCTTCATTTTTTGTTTATAATATTACTTTTATGGGGATGATGTTTGTTATTTTGATGATGATTTACGGACATCTTGCACAAAAAAAAGAAAAAGCAGCGACAATTTGCCAAATCCACAAATAAAGCAGCCTCGTCGTTGCCAGTCTAAGAACTCCGCTATGAAGCGCCATCCGGCGCACTGTCATTATCTTACTCTTTTTCAGGGAATTTGTCAACCATTATAGCCCATTTTTATACAACATTTATGCACATCTATGCACAGCCACGGGAAGCAGGCCCCCCCCGCCTTACAGGCGCAAGGCCCGGGTCATGCCGCGTAAGGCGCATTCCCGCTCTTCCCCGGGCGGACAAGGAGGGGAAGCCGCGCGCCCCCGCCTTGCCCAAATCCCGATAAAGCCCTTATTCCAGGACGATTTTCGCCACCTTTTTCCCGGTCAGTTCCTCGCTTCGCCGATCCGGGGCCTGGCCGCCGACGAAGACCTCGACCCTGCCTCCCCCGATGCGCAGGACGCCCTCTTCATCATACAGCCCGAACGCCTCCTTGGGCAGGCGGATCGACACTTCGCGCTCCTCCCCCGGCGCAAGGCGCACTTTGCTGATCCCCTTCAGCTGGTAATTCGGTGCGCCCTCCTTGCAAACCTTGACATAGACCTGCACGGTCTCCGCGCCGGCGCATTTTCCCACATTTTTCACGCGGGCGCTTACCAGCGCGGCCCCGGGGTCCTCATCCGGGCGCGTTAAGCATATGTCGCTATAAGCGAAGTCCGTATAGGACAGTCCATAGCCGAAAGGATACAAGGCATCCTGCTTCATGTAGCGGTATGTCCTGCCTTTCATGCTATAATCCGTAAAATCAGGCAGTTCTTCCGTGGAACGGTAGAACGTCACCGGAAGCTTGCCCTCCGGGCAGCGGTCCCCGAACAGCGCTTCGGCGATGGCCATCCCTCCCTGCGCGCCAGGGTACCAGCACTGCAGGATGGCGGGAATGTGCTCATCGGCCCAGTTGACGGACAGGGCGCTTCCCGACAGAAGCAAAAGCACCACCGGCTTGCCGCTTTCATACGCCGTCTTCAGCACCTCTTCCTGCAGCCCGGGCAGGTTCAGGGTCGGCTTGTCGCCGCTTCCATACTCATTGTTGGCGTCCCCCTGCTCTCCCTCGAGGCTCGCGTCCAGCCCCAGGCAGACGATGACCACGTCGCTTAAGTCGCAGACGCCCCGCACCTCGGATAGGCGGTCGCCCTTTTCCCCTTCCACTCTTTCCTTATATAAATGGCAGCCTTCGGAAGCCAGGACGCGCACGTCGTCGCCCAGGTACTCCTGGATGCCTTCCAGCACCGTCCAGTACCGGGACGCGGTGCCTTCGTAGTTGCCCACCAGGGCTTTGCGGTTGTTGGCGTTGGGGCCGATGACGCCCACGGTCTTGATGGAGGACTTGTCAAGGGGAAGCAGGTTCCCTTCATTTTTCAAAAGCACCAGGCACTTAGAAGCCACGTCCCGGTTCAAGGCGCGCATGGCAGGGCTGTCCACCACGCTGTAAGGGATGTCGTCATAAGGATTCTTCTTTTTCTCGTCAAACACGCCCAACTTCATGCGGGAGGTGAACAGGGCGACCAGGGCTTCATCCAAGCGCTCTTCCTTGACCATCCCCTCTTTCAGGGCGCGGTGCAGGAAATAGTACATGTGCCCGCAGTTTAAGTCGCAGCCGTTGTTCATGGCTAGGGCCGCGCTCTCCACCGGGGTGTCCGTGATATGGTGCCCCGCATGGATGTCCTCGATGGCGCCGCAGTCGCTGACCACGTGCCCCTCAAACCCCCATTCCCCGCGGAAGATGTCCTGGAAGATCTCCTTATTGGCGCAGCTTGGCACGCCGTTGATGCAGTTGTAAGCGCCCATCACCGCCTCCACATGGCCGTCCTGGATGCAGGCTTTGAAAGCGGGCAGGTAGGTCTCGAACAAATCCTGCCTGCTTACCTTGGCGTCAAAGCTGTGCCGGATGCCTTCCGGGCCGCTGTGCGCCGCCACATGCTTGGCGCAGGCTGCCGCCTTCAGGTAATTCTCGTCATGTCCCTGGATGCCCTTGATGAAGCCCACGCCCATCCGGGAGGTCAGGTACGGGTCCTCCCCGTAGGTCTCATGGCCGCGCCCCCATCTGGGGTCCCGGAAAATGTTCACGTTGGGGGACCAGAAGGTCAGCCCCTTATAAATGCCGGTATCCCCTTTTTCCTGCTGCATGTTGAACTTGGCCCTCGCTTCGGTGGATATGGCGTCCCCCACCTGTGTAAGCAGATCCTCGTCAAACGTGGCCGCCAGCCCGATCGCCTGGGGGAAGACCGTGGCGATGCCCGCCCGCGCCACGCCGTGCAGGGCCTCGTTCCACCAGTTATAGGCCTTGATGCCCAACCGCTCGATCGCGGGAGCGTTATACAAGGTCTGTTCCACCTTTTCCTCCAGGGTCATCTGCGCCACCAGCTTACGGGCGCGCTCCCGATACTCGGAAAGCTTCTCACGATTCATCGTAATCTCCATTTCGTCCTCCTTCTTCTATCTCTAAAGCAAACATTTCCATGAATTTCCATGACAAGGCAAATGACAAGCCGGTCCGCGCCGCTTCCTTCACCTGTTTGGTTTCCCCGCTTTACTTTCCCCAAGCAAGATGCTATAATCAACCTACCGAAGAACGATACCAACATTTATGGAAAGAGAGGAAACCGACATGAACCAAATCCGCATTCCCGTACCGGCGGTGGGCTTCGCCCCGCCCGTGTACGTCTGCCGCTATAACCCGAAGCCTTTCGTCCTGGACGGACGCCTGGACAAGGAATTTTGGGAAGAAATCCCCTATACCGAGGCTTTCCCGGACATCGAGGGCGATATCCGCCCCGTCCCCCGCTTCCGCACCCGTGCGAAGATCTGCTGGAACCAGGAGAACCTTTACATCGCCGCCCTCCTAGAAGGGGACGAGATCTGGGCAGGCGTTACGGAGCATGATGACGTGATCTTCCGTGACAATGACTTCGAGATCTTCATCGATCCGGACTCTGACACCCAGGTCTATGTGGAATATGAAATGAACGCGTTAAATACCACCTGGGACCTGCTCTTGACCAAGGCTTACCGCGACATGGGCAAGCCCGTGAACGGCCTGGAGCTTAAGGGGCTTCGGTCCGCGGTCCACATCGACGGGACCTTGAACCGCCCCGGCAGCCAGAACCATTTCTGGTCCGTGGAGGTCGTGATCCCTTTCACCACCCTGCAAGAATGCTCCGAAAGCACGAAGCCTCCCGTTCCCGGAGAGTATTACCGCATGAATTTCTCCCGTGTACAATGGAAAGTGGACGTGGCGGACGGCACGTTCCATAAGCGCCTGCGCGAAGACGGCGTCCAGCCCTTGCCGGAGGACAACTGGGTATGGGCCCCGACAGGCGTGGTCAACATCCATTATCCCGAACTGTGGGCTTTCGTGTTTTTCGCAGGCGCTGGCCAGGAGGATGCCGACTATCGCATCCCGGAGGACGAGCGGCGCAAATGGGAGCTGCGTAAGCTCTATTACGCCCAGCAGGCCTACCTGGACCTGCACGGCCGCTATACCGACCGCCTAGAGGAGCTTGCCTCGCTCCTTAAGGAAATCAGCCCCTGTGAGGAAAACGGCACGGTGCACGACCTTACCTATCAG
>CANPWC010000004.1 GCA_947581905.1 uncultured Acetatifactor sp. | reverse complement strand
CTCTTCCACCTGCCCAATCTCCTTGAGCCCATCCAGGTAAAGCTGCAGGTAATCCAGTTCCTGCCTGGTCAGGTAATCCTCTTCTTCTAAAGGCTCCCCGATGCCGATATGGCGGTTCTTCAAATAATCATAGACCATGTCAAGCTGTCGGGCGTCAAACCCCAATGGGGCGAACGCTTCCTCCACCTGCGCCTGGCTGATGCAGTTCCCCTGCTTCTTCGCCGTCTCCCTTACGCCCTCCAGGGTCTTGGCAAACAACACTTCCCGATCCATGGCGATCCTCCTATCCCTTGCTTTCCTTACATCCGAAAACATGCGGCCCTGCCCCTAACGGACATGCTCATGGGTGAACAGGTGGTACTGGCAATACTCGTAATTCCCGTTGCACTTCGAGCAGAAACGGAACTCCAGGTTCGGATCGTCCTCATCCGTCCTGCCGCAGATCGCGCATTTATGCTTGGTGACGCGGGACGCCTGATGCACCTGGGAACGGAACTGCTGCCGCCTGATGACCTGCTTGGGAGCCATATGCCGCATCCTGGTCCTAAGCCAGAACACGACGAAGTTAAGCAAAGACGCGAATATGGCGACACGGTAGAAAATATTCAGGATCGGGTTGCCCACGCCGGAGACCAGGTCCACCAATAGCAGGACGGAATAGGCGATGCCCATCCATTTCATCCGGACCGGTATGATGAACATCAATAAGACCTGGGCGTTGGGGAACGTGGCGGCATAGGCCAAGAAGATCGACATGTTGATATAGTAGGTGCTGAATACCGACGACATCTGCTGGATGCTGATGGCGGCGATGCCTGTGCCTAAGTCCCCGTAGCCCATCAGGTAATACAGCCCCATCGCGACGAAGCTGCCCGCCACCGTGAACAGCATCCCGGAAAACAGATAGACGTTATAAAGGTACGTCCCCCACACATGCTCCAGGGAAGTGCCGATGCTGTAATAGAAGAATAACATGATGATCGTAAACAGGTCCAGGGAGCTGGGCGGGATCAAGATCCAGGTGAACAGCCTCCATACCTCGCCATGCAGGATGGCATAGGGGTTCAGGGTCATATAGGCCTGCAGCTGCGGCAAAAGCAGCCGGATCGCATATCCGGCGACGTAGCATAAGACCAGCACCAGCGACAGGTTCCGAATCGCATATTTTCCAAACCTTTTCTCAAATCGACTCATCCAGGCATCTCCTCCATTTATGCCATCCATCCCATCCGCCCTTGGACGAAGCTTGGGGCGGTCATGAATGGGCACACACTTGAATATATTTTAGCATCCCAGCCCAAAGAAGTAAACCAGATTTCTTTTTCTTTGATAAATTTTATAAAATTTTTGGATTCTTAACCGTTTCTTTACCTGCTTCTTCGACAATCTTCGCGGATTGTTCATTGCAATTTACGACATTCTGGAGTATAATCATTGCTAGTCGCGGAAAGCGCATTTAACGTAAAAGGGATGGCGCGGGCGCGCCTCCTTACGCGGTTTTTATTTCATTTTAGAAAGGTTGACCCTATATGACCAATACGACGACATCCCAAACGGCCTGCAGGCTGGGAATCGACATCGGTTCCACGACGGTCAAGATCGCGATCCTGGATGACCTTGGACATCTCCTTTTCTCCGATTACCAAAGACATTACGCGAACATCCGCGAGACCCTGTCCTCCCTGTTGGACAAGGCCTACGCCAAGCTTGGCAACCTCCTGCTGCATCCCATGATCACCGGCTCCGGCGGGCTGACCTTGGCGAACCACCTGGGCGTGCCCTTTACCCAGGAAGTCATCGCCGTCGCCACTTCCCTTAAGGAACTGGCCCCCAAGACGGACGTGGCCATCGAGCTGGGCGGCGAGGACGCGAAGATCATCTATTTCGAGGGCGGCAACGTGGAACAGCGCATGAACGGCATCTGCGCGGGCGGCACGGGCTCCTTCATCGACCAGATGGCTTCCCTGCTGCAGACGGACGCGGCAGGCTTAAACGAATATGCCAAAAATTACAAGTCCCTCTATACCATCGCCGCGCGGTGCGGCGTCTTCGCCAAGAGCGACATCCAGCCCCTGATCAATGAGGGCGCTACCAAGGAAGATCTTTCCGCCTCCATTTTCCAGGCGGTGGTGAACCAGACCATCAGCGGGCTGGCCTGCGGCAAGCCCATCAGAGGGCATGTAGCCTTCTTAGGCGGGCCCCTGCACTTCCTTTCCGAACTGAAAGTGGCTTTCATCCGCACCTTGAACCTGGACGAGGAACATATCATCGACACGGACAATTCCCACCTGTTCGCCGCCATAGGCTCCGCCCTGAATTCCAAGGAGGACGTCTCCTATATGATGGAGGAAATGGTGGGCAAGCTCTCCAGCGACATCAAGATGGATTTCGAGGTGGAGCGCATGGAGCCCTTATTTGCTTGCGAGGCGGATTATCAGGTATTCCTGGAGCGCCATGGGAAGCACCATGTGGGGACGGCAAGCCTGGAAGATTACCATGGGAAAGCCTACCTTGGCATCGACGCCGGTTCCACCACCACGAAGATCGCCCTGGTGGGGGAGGATGGCTCCCTGCTTTATTCTTTCTATAGCAACAACGACGGCAGCCCGTTAAAGACGGCGATCCGTTCCTTAAAAGAGATCTACTCCATCCTGCCTGCGGACGTGTCAATCGTCCGCTCCTGTTCCACAGGTTACGGGGAAGCCCTGTTGAAGGCCGCCTTCCTTTTGGACGACGGCGAGGTGGAGACCGTGGCGCACTACTACGCCGCCGCGTTCTTTGACCCGGATGTGGACTGCATCCTGGACATCGGCGGGCAGGACATGAAATGTATCAAGATCAAGAACCAGACCGTGGACAGCGTCATGCTGAACGAGGCCTGTTCCTCCGGCTGCGGCTCCTTCATCGAGACCTTTGCCAAATCTTTGAACTACAGCGTCCAGGACTTTGCCAAAGAGGCCTTGTTCGCCCCCCATCCCATCGACTTAGGGACCCGCTGCACGGTCTTCATGAATTCCAAGGTGAAGCAGGCGCAGAAGGAAGGGGCGTCCGTGGCGGACATTTCCGCGGGGCTTGCCTATTCCGTCATCAAGAACGCCTTGTTCAAGGTCATCAAGGTCTCCTCCGCCTCGGAGCTTGGAAAGAACATCGTGGTCCAAGGCGGCACCTTCTATAACGACGCGGTCTTAAGGAGCTTTGAAAAGATCGCGGACTGCCAGGCCATCCGCCCGGACATCGCAGGCATCATGGGAGCCTTCGGCGCGGCCCTGATCGCCAGGGAGCGTTATGAAGAGGGCTACGAAACCACGCTGCTTCCTTATGAGCGCCTGGTGAACCTGCAGTTTACCACCAGCATGGCCAAATGCCGCGGCTGCAACAACAGCTGCCGCCTGACCATCAACCGCTTCTCAGGCGGTCGGCAATACATCTCCGGCAACCGCTGCGAGCGGGGCATCGGAGGCCAGAAGAACGCCAACAACGTGCCGAACCTGTTCGATTATAAGCTGCAGAGGCTCTTTTCCTATACCCCTCTGGACGCGGACAAGGCCCCCAGGGGCGTGGTCGGCATCCCCAGGGTCCTTAACATGTACGAGAATTATCCGTTCTGGTTCACCTTTTTCACCAAGTTGGGCTATCGTGTCATCCTGTCCCCCAGCTCCACCCGCAACATTTATGAGCTGGGCATTGAATCCATCCCCAGCGAATCGGAATGTTACCCCGCGAAGCTCGCGCACGGGCATGTGACCTGGCTCATCCGCAAGGGCGTCCCTTTCATCTTCTACCCCGCCCTGTTCTATGAGCGCAACGAATTCGAGGACGCCAACAACCATTATAATTGCCCTATCGTCACTTCTTATTCGGAAAACATCAAGAACAACGTGGAGGAGATCGGGGAAGGGAAAGTCGCGTTCCGTAACCCGTTTATGTCCTTCGCCAACCTGGATACGGTGACGGAGGCGCTTGTGAAAGAATTCAGCGAATATTCCGCCCAGGAAGTGTCGGATGCGGCCAAGGCCGGCTGGGAAGAAATGGAGCAGGCGCATAAGGATGTCCAGAAAAAAGGGGAAGAGGTGCTCCAATACCTGAAGCAGACCGGCAAGCGGGGCATCGTGCTCGCCGGACGCCCCTACCATATCGACCCGGAGATCAACCATGGCATCCCGGAGTTGATTACTTCCTATGACATCGCCGTGCTGACGGAGGATTCCATCTCCCACCTAGGCTGCCCGGAGCGTCCGTTGATCGTGTCTGACCAGTGGATGTACCACTCCCGGCTCTACGCGGCGGCAAGCTATGTGAAGACCGTGGAGAACCTGGACCTGGTGCAGCTAAACTCTTTCGGCTGCGGCCTAGACGCCGTGACCACGGACCAGGTGAACGACATCCTGTCCGGCTCGGACAAGATTTATACTTGCTTAAAGATTGACGAGGTCAACAACCTGGGGGCAGCCAGGATCCGCATCCGCTCCCTGTTGTCCGCCATCCGCGTACGCGAACAGCGCAACAAAAAGCGCGTCATCCACTCCTCCGCCATCAACAAGGTGCCTTTCACCGAAGAGATGCGCAAGGATTATACCATCATCTGCCCGCAGATGTCCCCCATCCACTTCGAACTGCTGCAGCCCGCCCTGAACGCCTGCGGCTACCACTTCGTGGTCCTGGACAATGACAACAAGCACTCCGTGGACGTGGGCTTAAAGTACGTCAACAACGACGCCTGCTATCCTTCCCTCCTGGTGGTGGGACAGATCATGGAGGCCCTGCTTTCCGGGAAATATGACCTGGACAAGACCGCCATCATCATGAGCCAGACCGGCGGCGGATGCCGGGCCACCAATTACATCGGCTTCATCCGAAGGGCCTTGGCGAAAGCCGGGATGGGGCAGATCCCCGTGATCTCCTTAAACCTGGCAGGCATCGAAAGCAACCCGGGCTTCCACCTGAACGCAAAGCTCCTGCTGCGGGCCGCGGTGGCCGCCCAGTTCGGCGATATCTTCATGCGGTGCGTATACAGGATGCGGCCTTATGAAGCCACTCCCGGAAGCGTGGACGCCATGCACGAGAAATGGAAGAAGCAGGTGACGGAATATGTGTCCGCCAAGCATTTAAACCTTGCCAAGTTCCCCGGCATGTGCCGCGCCATCATCCGCGACTTCGACCAGATCCCCCTTTTGGACATCCAAAAGCCCAGGGTGGGCATCGTGGGCGAGATCCTGGTGAAGTTCTCGCCTGCCGGGAACAACCACCTGGTAGAGCTTCTGGAAGCGGAAGGGGCGGAGGCGGTGGTGCCGGATTTGATCGACTTCATGCTATACTGCTTCTACAACCAGATTTATAAGGCGGACCATCTAGGCACCAGCAAGAAGGCGGCAAGGCTTTGCAGCCTGGGCATTTGGGCCTTAGAGGACGTGCTTCGCGGGGCGGCGGCCAGTGAATTTCGGAAAAGCAAGCACTTCACCCCTCCCACGCCCATCCGGGAAATCGCCCAGTTCGCGCAGCCCATCGTCTCCATCGGCAACCAGACCGGCGAGGGCTGGTTCTTAACGGGAGAAATGGTAGAGCTCATCCATGACGGCGTGCCCAACATCGTATGCACCCAGCCGTTCGGCTGCCTGCCCAACCATGTGGTGGGCAAGGGCGTGATCAAGGCCCTGCGCAAGCACTATCCGGAATCCAACATCGTCGCCATTGATTACGACCCCGGCGCCAGCGAGGTAAACCAGCTGAACCGCATCAAGCTCATGCTCTCCACCGCCCAGAAGAACCTGGTACGGCAAAGGGCCAAGGCTTCCGGGGAATAAGAAAGGGAATCCTCCATTTGCCCAAGGCCCTGGCCTGGGAACCCAAAAGCGGCATATGGGCCATCCAAGCCCATATGCCGCCGTTTCTTTCGTCCTTCTGAACTAACTTCCAGACCAGCCAAAGACCTTTTATGATTTCAGTCGATATCGTTCCACCAAGACCGTGCTCCCGGATGCCAAAGAGGCAGGCACATCGATGATCCGTTGGTTCTCGGAACCACGGAATGGGATCTTCAGGTTCTTAAGCGCCGCCACAAATTCCCCGTCCACCAGGACGTCGATCAGTTTCAGCAAAGGCAGCACGTCCTCGCGCCCCTCTTCCATCCACTTGGGGAAATCCTCATCAAACGTATAGCCCGTGTAGCACCACACATCCTTGTCTGGATATCTTTTCCGCACCTCTTCCAGGAGGGCGCGCACCACGGGGCGGTTCCCATCCTCGAAAGGCTCCCCGCCCAAAAGGCTGATGCCCCGGATATAGCCCGGAGCCAAGGCAGCCAGGATTTCTTCCTGCGTCTTAAGCGTATAGGGCTGACCGTAAGAAAAATCCCAGGCCTCCGCGTTAAAGCATTCCGGGCAGTGGTGGGTGCAGCCGCTCACGAAAAGGGAGACGCGGATACCCGGCCCGTTTGCCACATCGGTTTTCTTGATCGTCGCATAATTCACTGGCAGCTTCCTCCCGCGTAAGGCCCCTTAGGACGCCCCTTTTACAGGTGCAGCACCCTTGCCTTGATCTCCTTGGTCTTGCCCGCGTTCCAATAATTCTCTCCCAGGTAGCCGCAGGTCCTCCTGGTCACGTTCATCTTGGAATGATCCTTATTATGGCACTGCGGGCATTCCCATTCCATGTCGTCGTTGATCTGTATTTCCCCATCGAAGCCGCACACATGGCAATAATCAGACTTGGTGTTGAACTCGCCATACTGGATATTGTCATAGATGAACCGGATCACTTCCTCAATCGCTTCCACGTTATTGATCAGGTTGGGCACCTCCACATAAGAGATGGCGCCGCCCAGGGACTTATTCTGGAACTCGCTTTCGAACGTGAACTTCGTGAACGCGTCAATCGGCTCCCTGACGTCCACATGGTACGAATTGGTGTAATACCCTTTGTCGGTGACGTTCTCGATGTCGCCGAACTTCTCCCGGTCGATGCGGGCGAACCGGTAACACAGGGATTCCGCAGGCGTGCCGTACAGGCTGAAGCCCAGCCTGGTCTTCGCCTTCCACTCCGCCACGGCCGCGTTGAGGCGGTCCATGACGCGCAGGGCAAATTCCTTGCCCTCCGGGGCGGTATGGCTGCAGCCTTTCATCAGGTAAGTGGTCTCATACAGCCCGATGTAGCCTAAGGACAGCGTGGAATAGCCATTCTCCAAATACTTGTCGATCTTTTCCCCCTTGCCGAGGCGGGCGATCGCGCCGTACTGCCAATGGATGGGGCTCACGTCGCTGACCACGCCCATCAGGGATTTGTGGCGGCACATCAACGCTTCATAGCAAATCTGCAGGCGCTCGTCCATGAGCCTCCAGAACTTTTCCTCATCCCCTTTTGCCAAAATGCCGATCTGGGGCAGGTTCAGGCTGACGACGCCCTGGTTGAAACGCCCCTCCCATTTATATTTGCCGTTTTCATCCTTCCAGGGGGAAAGGAACGAACGGCAGCCCATGCAGGAGAAAACCTCCCCCGCATAATTCTCCCGCATCTTCTTGGCGGAAATGTAATCCGGGTACATCCTCTTGGCGGAGCAGCGCGCGGCGAGCTTCGTCACGTAATCGTACTTCCCGCCCTTGAGGCAGTTGTTCTCATCCAGGACGTAAACCAGCTTCGGGAACGCGGGCGTCACATAGACCCCTTTCTCATTCTTCGTCCCCTGCAGGCGCTGGCGCAGGATCTCCTCAATGATCATGACCGTCTCTTCCACATACTCGTCCTCGTCGTCAATATGAAGGAAAAGCGTCACGAACGGGGACTGCCCGTTGGTGGTCATCAAGGTGTTGATCTGGTATTGGATGGTCTGGACGCCGCTGCGAAGCTCATCCTTCAGGCGGATGTCAACCACCCTTTTCATGGTCTCGGCGTCCATCTTGTCGCCGAACTCGTCCTGAAGCTGCTTCTCGAACTTCTTACGGCTCTTATAAAGATATTTCCCCAGATGCTTGATATTCACGGACTGACCGCCGTATTGGTTGCTGGCCACCGCCGCGATGATCTGCGTGGTCACGGTGCAGGCGACCTGGAAGCTCTTAGGGGACTCGATCATCTTGCCATTGATGGAAGTGCCGTTGTCCAGCATGTCCTTAATATTGATCAGGCAGCAGTTGAAGATCGGCTGGATGAAATAATCCGCGTCATGGAAATGGATCACGCCATTGTCATGGGCAAGGGAAATATGCTCCGGCAGAAGCAGGCGCCTGGTCACGTCCCGGGAAACCTCCCCCGCGATATAATCGCGCTGGGTGGAGGCCAGACGGGTATTCTTATTGGAATTTTCTTCCGCCAGCTCCTTATTCTCATTCCGGATCAGCTTCAGGATGGATTCATCCGTGGTATTGGACTTGCGAAGCAGGCTCCTCTGGTAGCGGTATACGATATACTTCTTGGCCAGCGTATATTTGTTGTGCTTGACCAGGTCCGCCTCGATCATGTCCTGGATCCGTTCCACGGTCAGCCTTCCATTCTCCTGCTTCTCCACATCCTCCAGGATCTCATCAATGATATCCTCCGTGGCGCGCTCCCGCTCTTCCACCTCGTTGTTCGCCTTACGGATGGCCATAATGATCTTATCCGCCTCATAAGGCACGATCCGCCCGTCCCTCTTCTGAATCTTCATCATCTTCCTCAACCCTTCCTTAATTACCATGCAGGAAACAAAGCACCGTCAATATCGAAGCGATCCATGGACATAAGTTGACCGCATCCAGCTTACAGCCCAGATACGGTCGCGAATTGGTATCCTATCCTCATGGAAATACAACATCTAGTGTCTTACGCCCTGCCTCGCATCTATATCTTGATTCCCATTATAATCAAGGAGACAGGAAAATGCAATAGGTTTTTGACTTTTTCTTTGTACTATTCTTCGTACAAGGCCGGCCGCCTCCCCTGGCGGCAATGCCTCCCCTAGCGGCAATGCCTCTCCTAGCGGCGATGCCTCCTCTAGCAACAATAGAAGAACATGCCTCCGCCGCAGCAAAGCTGGCTGACCAGATAGGCGATGCAAAGCCTGGTACAGAGGTTGCCGCCGTTATAGGAAGGATAACCATAAGCGGCCTGCCGCTGTTCATACCAGGTGCCTCCGCTTTCAAAGCTTCTTACCAGGCTCTGATACTCCTGGTTCCCAGGCTCTAAGGCCGCGGCGCGCCGAGCATGCTCCAAGGCCGCCACATTGTTGCCCATGCCGGAATGGGCGATGGCGCTGTAATAATACCACCTGGCGTTGCGCTCCCGCTCTTCCATGCCGTCCAAGGCGGTCCTGGCCTCCTTGTAATATCCGTTGCGGATATAATTTCCCGCGGCACGCAGATGCGTGTTATCTTCGTATCCGGTATTGGAGGATGCTCCGAAGCCGCCAAAGCCGCCGAACGGGCCATAAGCCCCCCGGCCAAAGCCCCCATAGCCGCCCCCATAACCGCCGTAGCTGCCGCCCCCATAGCCGCCGCTGCCGCCGTAACCGTCCCCGCCGCCGTAGCCGGACTGGCCGCTATAGCCCTCCGTGCGCTCTTTCATGATCTGCTGGTAGGCAGCCTGGATCTCCTTAAACTTCTCTTCCGCCTGGTCCTTGTTGGGATTGTTGATGTTGGCGTCCGGATGATACTTCCTGCTCAAAGCGCGATATGCTTTTTTAATTTCTTCCTCCGAAGCATTCCTGCTTACGCCGAGTACGCTGTAAGGGTCATACATGCCGCTCTACCTTTCCCTCTCCCGCTTGGACGTTTGCCTCCCCGCTTTCCGGTCCTTCCGCTTCCAGCCCTTTCATCCGCTTCTTTTGAACCATCCCATAACGGGACCAGACGCCGGAATACAGGATGTTGCGCAGGATGGAGATATTTTCCAGGATGGGAAGCTTCTCAAATTCCCTGCAGCATTCTGACATCATCATCGTCAATATGGTCTTGCACTCCTCTTCAAAATCCGGGTGCTGGTACTTCTCTTTCAGAGGATTATAAGTCCCTTTCCTGTTATCCTCTTCCACATCCTCATAAGCGTCCATCAGATAGATGAACTTCCCCAAAAAGAAGCTGAACCGCGACAGGTTCTCCTTCCATTCATCGTCTTTCCACACGACGATCTGGGACATGACAAGGCCGAACAGCCCGCTCATCTTATCCAGGTCCGTCTCCCCTGCCTTCTCCGCCTCCGTGATCTTATCCATCAACAGGCCGATCTGCCGTACCTTGTCCTCATAAAGCTTCCGCGCAGCATCCGCCTTTCCCTCCAACAGCTTCCCGTAGAGCAGCTTGTGCAGCTTCTTCTCGTCTTCCCAGTCGTCCCTGCATTTATAATAGGTAAAAAGGACGTTCATGTCCGCCATGTACTCCGTGAAAACATTCGTCCTCATCTCATGCTTCTCAAAAGGATGGGCGACGCACCTGCAAGAGTCAAGCGTCGTCTCCGGGTCATAAAGCCCCGTCAGCACCATTACCAGAAAGGTCATGTCGTAGCTTAAGGAAAGCTGCCCGGACAGGCCGTACTTCCTTTTCAATACCCTGCACAGCCCGCAATAATAAGAGTGGTAGATGGCAAATTCCTTAAACTTCAATTCCGATTGGTTGACATTGATATATCCGAACATCGCGTCCCTCCCAGGCAGCCAAGCCCTTGCCGTCAGCTTCTCCTGAAAAACGTCGTCTTGCATTTGGGGCAGCGGACCTCGATCTTCCCATGCCCCTTAGGCACCCGGATCTTCTGCCTGCAGTTCGGGCACTTAAAAATACGGTGCGTCTTACGCTGCTGGAACTCCCTTTTCTTCTTGCCCAAATATCCTTTTACCTTATATTCCAGCTGCAGGTACCTCTGGTTCTCCGCGGAACGCGCATAAATCTTCCGGGAAAACATGCGATAATACACATAAACCAAAAGGGCCAGCGCAAGCAGGTAAAAAAAGTTCGGCCCGAACAGGGAGACCACCATGCAAACCAGCGCCACGATCATTAAGAACTGGTTCAGCTTGTCATTCCCATAACGCCCTTGCATAAAGCGGTAAATTCTCTCTCTCATACAACTTCCTCGCATTCGCATCCTGGCATCGGGCGCGCCCCTGGGACCGCCCATATCCCACCTTTCCTTATCCTACTCCCCCATCCGGCGATTTACAATATTTCCTTTCTAAATAATTCTAAAAAAAACGTAAACAAGGAAAAAGCGCGCCATGCCGCGGCTTTTCGCCGCGTATGGCGCACCTGCCTTATTCCTTATTCCTGATCATCCAGGCCAGGCATCCGCTCCTTAGGGGGACGCCCGTCCGCCTTATTTCTGTGCCACGTCCTTCATGGAGAAGCTGATCCTGCCCATCTTATCCTTGCCAAGGCAGACGACCGTGACCATGTCGCCCAGGGTAAGGACATCCTCCACGCGGTTGATCCTCTCCCGCGCGATCTTGGAAATGTGGACCATGCCCTCCTTGCCAGGCGCAAATTCAATGAACGCGCCAAATTCCTTAATGCTGACGACCTTGCCGCGGAAAATCTGGCCGGCCTCGAAATCGGTGACGATGATTTTCACCATTTCTTCCGCCTTCTCCATCATTTCCTTGTCAGTGCCGCAGATCGACACCTGTCCATCATCGGAAATGTCAATCTTCACGCCGGTACGGGCAATGATCTCGTTGATGGTCTTGCCGCGCTGTCCGACCACGTCCCCGATCTTCTCAGGATCGATCTGGACGGAGATGATCTTCGGCGCATAAGGTCCGACTTCCGGCCTGGGCGCGGAGATGACGGGCTTCATGCAGGTATCCATGATGAACAGCCTCGCTTCACGGCACCTTGCGATCGCGCCCTCCACGATGGGACGGGTCAGCCCATGGATCTTGATATCCATCTGGATGGCGGTGATGCCCTCCGTCGTTCCGGTCACTTTGAAGTCCATATCGCCGAAGAAGTCTTCCAAGCCCTGGATATCGGTAAGCAGGACGAAGTCGTCGTCCGTCTCGCCCGTCACCAGGCCGCAGGAGATTCCTGCCACCATCTTCTTGATGGGGACGCCTGCCGCCATCAGGGACATGCAGGACGCGCAGGTGGACGCCATGGAGGTGGAGCCGTTGGACTCGAACGTCTCAGATACGGAACGGATCGCGTACGGGAACTCGTCCTCGCTGGGAAGCACGGGCAAAAGGGCCCTCTCCGCCAAGGCGCCATGACCGATCTCACGGCGTCCGGGGCCTCTGGACGGCTTGGTCTCGCCTACGGAATAGGACGGGAAGTTGTAATGGTGCATATAACGCTTGCTGACCTCGTTCTCATCCAGCCCGTCCAGCTTCTGCTGTTCGGACAGAGGGGCCAGGGTGCATACGTTGCAGATCTGGGTCTGTCCACGGGTGAACATGGCGGAACCATGGACCCTGGGAATGATGTCGACCTCGGCTGACAGCGGACGGATCTGGGTGATCTGCCTGCCGTCGGGACGCTTGTGGTCCTTAAGGATCATCTTGCGGACGGTCTTCTTCTCATACTGGTATACGGCTTCGCCCAGGATCGCAAGCCAATCTTCCTTCTCCGCGAACGCTTCTTCCAACTTCGCGGTGATCTGGCGGATATTCTCCTCACGGACCTGCTTCTCATCGGTGAACACCGCCACTTCCATTTCCTCAGGAGTGACGATCTTCTTCATCTCTTCGAACATCTCCTCGGGAACCGCGCAGCTGGTGTAAGCATGCTTGGGCTTGCCCACTTCCGCCACGATCTTGTCAATGAACGCGATGATGGTCTGGTTCACTTCATGCGCCAGGTAAATCGCCTCGATCATCTTCGCTTCCGGCACCTCATTGGCCCCGGCCTCGATCATGATGACCTTTTCCCGGGTGGAGGCGACCGTCAGGTTCAGGTCCCCATGCTTCCACTGCTCCTGGGAAGGGTTGACGATGAATTCCCCGTCGATCATGCCTACCTGGGTCATGGCGCAGGGACCGTCAAACGGGATATCGGAAATGCAGGTCGCGATCGCGGCGCCCAACATGGCGACCAGCTCCGGCCGGCACGCGGGATCCACGCTCATGACCATGTTGTTCAAGGTCACGTCGTTGCGGTAATCCTTGGGGAACAGGGGACGCATGGGCCTGTCGATGACACGGCTGGTCAAGACCGCGTTCTCGCTGGCCTTGCCCTCCCTCTTGTTAAAACCGCCGGGAATCTTGCCGACGGCATAGAGCTTCTCTTCAAATTCCACGCTCAAGGGGAAGAAGTCGATCCCCTCCCTGGGCTTCTCGGACGCAGTAGCGGTGCTTAACACCGTGGTCTCGCCATAGTGCATGAACGCGCAGCCGTTCGCCTGCCTGCCGACGCGGTTGATGTCCACGGACAGCGTGCGTCCTGCCAATTCCATTGAATAAGTCTGATACATCGTTTCCTCCATTCTGCCGCCCTTGCGGCGCATTCGTTTTGCGATGCCGGGCAGAAAAGCCGAAACTACTGAAAAAGACGGATGCCTCATCCACCCTTTTCAGCGGTCTCGGAATACCTGCCCGCACCACTTCAAGAAAGCGGAGCGACCGAACCGAGTCGGGAACGCTCCGCTTTAGCTTGCAGATTACTTTCTTAATCCCAGACGATCGATCAACTCACGATACCTGTCGATATCCTTGCTCTTCAGATAACCCAGCAAGCCACGCCTCTGACCTACCATCTTCAGCAAGCCGCGGCGGGAATGATGATCCTTGGGATTCGCTTTCAGGTGCTCGGTGAGCTCCTGGATCCTGGCGGTCAAGATCGCGACCTGGACTTCGGGTGAACCGGTGTCGCCAGGGGTCCTCGCGTATTCATTGATCACGGCCGTCTTCTTCTCTTTGGAAATCATGTCTAAGTCCTCCTTTCATCAGATAACGCCAAGTCCTAAGGAGGGGTCGGAGTCTCCCTTTCCTGAGCGCTGGCTTTCATACCTGCCTATCATATCATAAGATATCCAAAAAGTAAACCCCTTTTTATTTCTTCTTAATCCTGGATGATCCGCACGCACTTGACCGGCGAACGGTAATTATACTTACTGATCTTGATGCCCGTCTTACGGCTGCTGGCATGGATGACTTGGCCGCCGCCGATATAGAGCGCCACATGGTTGATGGTGCCCTTGCTGTTGCCATAGAACACCAGGTCCCCCGGCTTAAGGTCCGAGGCGCTGATCTTGGTCCCATCATTGGACTGCGCCCTGGAGGTGCGGCTCAGCTTAATGCCATAATGCTCGAAGATCCTAAGGACGAAGCCGGAACAATCGGTGCCTTTCGTCAGGCTGGTGCCGCCCATGACATAAGGGTTGCCCAAGAACTGCTTGGCATACTCCACCAGATCCACACGCAGGTCTGACACGCCAACGCCGTACAAAAGCTCCGACATCGTGATCGCCGTAGGAAGCTTCTCTTCTATTTCCACATATTCCTCATTGATGTAAGCTTCTTCATCATCCATCAGGACCTTGACCCAGCCGTCCAGCGTCTCTACATATTCCAGCTCCTCCCCGGTCAGCACCTGGGTCAGGACCGCGCCGTCCATGCTGGCTTCATCCCTGATGTTCACGCCGTTGCCAGTCACCCTGGCCACGGTGCTCACAAGCTCCTTCGCCTTCAGCCTGGCATCCGGCCCGGTCAACAGGTAAGAGGACTCCGGGTCGTCCAGGGAATGGATCTTCACATATCCTTCCACTTCACCGGACTGGATGTGGGCCCAATCATCCACCGTCTCCAAGATCTCACAGGCGGAATGCTTCGGCATCTTGCCCACCAGCTTGGCGTCCGTGGACGGGGCTTCCCGGACGTTCAGGTTGCCGGACTCCACATCGGCGATGCCCAGGTTGGTGTAGCCCCAGAACGCGTTCTGCGCCTCCTGGGCCATGGCCAGGTACTCCGCTTCGCTCATGCTCTCCGCCACCAGGTTGTCCACGCCCAACGCCGGCAGGATATTGCCTGCCATTTCCGCCGCCGATGCCGGAAGCGCGCTATAGAAAGCCACCGACAAGCCTAGCGCCCATATACAGATTTTCCTCACCGTGATCCGATTTTTCATCTTACGTCCTTCCTGTGAACCGTCGTTTACAACTTTGTTACAAAATTATTACATCCACAAGGAAGATTATAACAAGCCCCACCCACGCTGTCAACAGTTTCTTGGAAAGAAACCACTCATTCTTCTGAAACGGTGGCGAAGGCGATGTTGGTGGCGTGGTCCGCCACGCGCTCCAGCCCGGATATGATGTCGGAGAACATCATGCCCGCCTCGGGCGTGCACGCGCCGCTGGTCAGGCGCTCCACATGAAGCTTCTGGAACTCCTTTTCCATGGCGTCCACGCTCTCCTCCAGGGCGGAGACATCCTTCAGGTGCCGCTCGTCGCTCTTGACGAAGATCTCCACCGCATAACGGATCAGGGTAATGTCCGCATCCAGCATCTCCCCCAATTCCCGCTGGGCTTCCTTGCTCAAGACGATGCCGGACCGGGCGCGTTCCTGGGCGGCGTCCGCGATATTCTCCGCATGGTCGCCGATGCGCTCGATGTCGTTCACCACATGGAAAAGGGCGCCCAGGCCTTTCAAGTCCTCGATGGGCAGGGTCGTCTGGTTGATCTTCACCAGATAGCCCGTGATCGCCCGATTCAGGAAGTTGATATTCTTCTCCACCTCATAGACCTCGTCGATGTCCTCCTGGTCCAAGGTGATGAGGGCGTTCATGGCGCGGGTCAGGTTCTCACTGGCCAAGGATGCCATGCGGTCCATCTCCTTTAACACCTCCACCACGGCCGTGGCCGGGTTGAAGACCACCTTTTCCCCGATATATTTCAACTGGTAACTCTCACGGTAATTGATCTTCTTATCCTCGCCAGGCACGCAAAGCTCGGACAGCCGTACGATCCAGCCCGAAAACGGGAACAGGACGATGACCTGGAACACCTTGAACATGGTATGGGCGTTGGCGACGAACCTGCCGTTGTCAGCGGAAATGGAGCCGATCAGGCGCATCACCTGGTCTTTCGCCACGAACAAGACAAGGTATATGACCGCCGTGCCGATGACGTTGAAAAGCAAATGGATCATGGCGGCGCGCTTGGCGTCCTTTTTACCGGAAAGGGAAACCAGCAGGGCCGTGGTGCAGGCGCCGATGTTGCAGCCCAGGATGATGTAGAGCGTAATGGACAGGTCCAGCAGGTTTTGGTTCGCCAAAAGCAGGACGATGCTGACCGTCACGGAGGAGCTTTGGATGATGGCGGTCAACAGGCACCCCACCAGGGTGGCAAGGAACGGGTTGCGCAAGGAGCCAAGCAGGCTCGTCACCTCTTCCACGTCCTTCATGCCCTCCATGGCGGAGGACATGGTGCTTAAGCCCACAAAAAGGATGCCGAAGCCCACGATGACCTCCGCACCCTTCTTAATCTTTTCCTTTTTACAAAATAACACGACCAAAACGCCCGACAACAGGATGATGGGCGCTACCGCGGACATATTGAAAGAAACCAGCTGGGGGGTGATGGTCGTGCCGATGTTCGCGCCGAAGATCACGCCCGCCGCCTGATAGAGGTTCATAAGGCCTGAGTTCACGAAGCTGACGACCATGGCGGTGCATGCCGAGGACGACTGGATGACGCCGGTGAAGACGATGCCCACGATCATGCCCATGAAACGGTTGGTGGTAAAAAGCTCCAGGATATGGCGCAGCTTGGCGCCCGCCACCTTTTCTATGGAGTCGCTCATCAGGTCCATCCCGAACAGGAACAGGCCCAAGCCGCCGGCCAAAGATAAAAAGATGCCACTATTCATAGGAACCACCTCGCTTTTCTTATGTTGGAGGAAAAGGACGCCAGGCCGCGCCAGTGCGCACGTCTTGGGCGATCTGCCCCCTAAGGGCGTCCAAGTCCGCGAACTTGCGCTCCGGGCGCACCCATTCATAAAGGGACGCCTCCGCCCACTCCCCATAGACCTCTTCCGCGAAACCGTACAGATAACTCTCCAGGCCCAGGACGCGTTCCTGCGTCACGGTAGGCTTATAGCCCACATTGCTGACGGCGCGGTATTCGCGCCCGCGGATGCGGACCGTGGACAGGTAGACGCCGCAGGGAGGCATGAGCTTATTTTCCGGCGGGCGAAGGTTCAGCGTGGGCATGCCCAGCCTCCGGCCGATGCGCTTGCCGTGCAGGACTTCCCCCATCACCGGATAGGGCATCCCCAGAAGCTTCCCCGCCAAAGGGAGGTTGCCGTCCTCCACCTGGCGGCGCACATAGGTGGAACTGATGACTTCCCCATCCATGCGGACCTTTTCGATGATCTTGGCTTCAAACCCCAACTGCCTGCCCATACGGCACAAAAGGGCGGCGTTGCCGCGGCCGCTCGAACCGAAGGACAGGTCGCTTCCCGCCGCTAAGAACCTTGCATGCAGCCGTCCGAACAAAATCTCCTCCACGAAGGCTTCCGGGGAAATGGCGGCAGTCTGGAAATTCAACGGAAATTCCACCAGGACGTCCACGCCCAGCCGCTCGAACAGCACCCGCTTCTCCTCCCGGGTGGTCAGCTCCCTGCCGTCCCCGCCCCCAAACAGGACGGACGGGGATGGATGGAACGTGAAGACGCAAGCCTTTAAGCCGTCCCGCTTCTTTGACAGGATTTCCTCCAACAGACGCCTGTGCCCTAAGTGGACGCCATCAAACTTGCCGATGGCGACGGCGCTTTCCCCTTCCAACTGAAAATCCAACGTGTTCGCGATTCTTTCCACTGTGTGCTCCTCAAACGCCGAAGCGCTTCCTGGCTGATTATGTTAAGAACATCTTGACCGGGCGGAAACGGGCAAGGGAAGGCTCATATTCATAAACGGCGCAAAACCGTCCGTCCTCGTCATAAACCCGTACCCAACGCCCCGCCTCAGGCTTTCCTCCCTCCAGGGCCTGTCCTGGGGAAAACGCGTTGCCGTTATACAACAGGGAGCTAAATTCCCGCCTCACATGCAATGCAGGATATTCCTGGAAACAGGCGTCCGTCGGAATAAGGGCCTGTGCAAGCCGCCCTTCCTCCTTAAGGGCCTGCGCCTGGCTTAGGGTGATCGCTTCCGCCAGCCCGAACTTGCCTACGCGGGTCCGAAGCAGCCCCTCCATGATGCCTCCCACTCCCAGGAGGCGTCCGATGTCGTCACAGAGCGTGCGGATATAAGTCCCCTTGGAACAGGCCACCCGCAGCCTCACCCGAGGCAGGTCCATTTCCAGGATCTCGATTTCCTTGATTTCCACAGGCCGTGCCGCGCGCTCCACCTCTTTGCCGGCCCTGGCCAATTCGTAAAGCCGCTTCCCATCCTTTTTCAAGGCGGAATACATGGGAGGGACCTGCAGATAGGGACCCTGGAAGCTCAAAACGGCCTGTTCCACCCTGTCGGCAGGCAAATCCACCTCGCGCCGCTCGAGCACTTGTCCGGTAGCATCCTGGGTATCCGTCCGTACCCCCAACAATAGGTCCGCCACGTATTCCTTGTCCCAATCCGTGATCATGCCGCAAAGCTTCGTGGCATTGCCCAGGCAGACGGGAAGCACGCCCAAGGCGGCAGGGTCCAGGGTCCCCGTATGGCCGATTTTCTTCTGCCCGCAGATGCCCCTTAGCTTCGCCACCGCGTCATGGGACGTAAAGCCCGCTTCCTTATCTAAAATGATCAAGCCATGATACATCGCGCCACCCTTTCCCTTACAATGCCGCTTAAAGCCTGCCGTCCAACTGTCTTTCAATATGCAGCGAAAGGTTGTTCACGCAGTCATGGAAAGTGCCCCGCATGGTGCAGCCGGCCGCCCTTTTATGGCCGCCGCCGCCGAAAAACTCTGCCACCTTGGCCACGTCCACCAATTCATCGGAACGCATGCTGATCTTATATTCCAGCACATCCGTCTGATACATGAAAATGGCGCAATGGATGCCCTTGATGTTGCGCAGCTGGTTGACGATGCCTTCCAAGTCGCTTGGCCCCACACCGTAGAAATCCATGGTCTTTCGGTCGATCCCGCTTACGATGCACCTGCCATCCATGAAACGGATGCTCTGGATCAGGGCCCGTCCCATGATCTGGGATTGCAGGTAGGTCTTCTGGTAAAAGGTTTCCTCAATCAGCCTTGGGAAGTCAAAGCCGAAAGAAATCAGCTTCGCCGCTTTCTCCATGGTCTGCGGGGATGTATTGGAATACTGGAACACGCCCGTATCATGGATGATGCCGATATAAAGCGCCATCGCCAGGTCCTTGTCCAAGGCTTCTTTATCAATCAGGTCATAGACCAGTTCGCTGGTGGAGCTCGCCTCAGGCCTTATGTAGTTGATGCCGCCGCAACCCGGATTACTGACATGATGGTCAATATTGAGGGTCTTTCCTGCCGCGGCAAAATATCCTTGCGCGCCTCCCAAACGGTCCTGCGCACAGTCCAGGCAAAAGAACACGTCGAACGCTTCCTGCTGCCCACACTCGCTGTCAATTTCGTCGTACCCTTTGATCTCACGGAAGATTTCAGCCGGTTTCTCCAGGAAAACCTGGACCGAAGCTTCCGGCAGGCTCTTGCATAGATACTGATATAATCCAAGGCATGCGCCGACGCAGTCCCCGTCCGGACGGACATGGCCGCCGATGCCGATCCTCTTTGCCCCCCTGCACTCCTGTAGAATATCCATATGCTCGATTCGTCTCCAATCCGGAGCGTTAATGCTCTCCTCTAAAGCTATTTATGACGCTCCCACATAAATAGCGGAATACGCATGCCCGCGTAAAGGCGCGATAAGCCCCGCATAAACGAGGCTTATCGGAAAATCCACATTGATCACGATTCCTGTCCGAAATCCTGCGCTACGCCCTGCGGCCTGCTTTGGTCCGCGGCGATCACCTCATCGATCTTATGGGACATGTTCACCCCATATTCGATAGACTGATCCATCACGAACGTGATGTCCGGCGTATTCCTTAAATTGACGGTTTTGGCAAGCCTGCCCTTAAGGAAGCCGGTCGCGCTCTTAAGCCCCTCATAGGTCGCCTTGCGCTCCTCTTCCCCGCCCAGCACGCTGATCCATACCTTGCAGGTTTTCAAGTCAGGCGCCACTTCTACGTCCACGACGCTGGTCATGGGGCTGATCCTGGGATCCTTGATCTCCCCCCGGATCACTTCCGCCAGGACTCTTTGCACTTCACCGTTGATCCGGGTGTTTTTCACGCTGTTTTTTTTCATTCCGACACTCCCTGCCCGCATGAACGGGCCCTATTAGCGAGGCACCTCCACCATGATGTAGGCTTCCACGATATCCAGCTCCTGCATCTGGTCATAGCCCTTGAACACGAGGCCGCATTCAAACCCGGCTTTTACTTCCTTCACATCATCCTTGAACCGCTTCAGGGATGCCAGCTCGCCTTCGTAGATCTGCTCGCCCTGGCGCGTAATACGGATCTTGCAGTTCCTCTGGAAGACGCCGTCCAACACATAAGCGCCGGCGATATTGCCGATGGCGGACGCACGGAAGATCTGGCGCACCTCGGCATGGCCGATCACCTTTTCCTCGAAGATCGGATCCAACATTCCCTTCATGGCGGCCTCGATATCCTCGATCGCCTGGTAAATGACCTTGTAAAGGCGGACATCCACGCCTTCCCTTTCCGCCGTGGCCTTGGCCGTGGCGTCAGGACGTACATTGAAGCCTATGATGATGGCATTGGACGCGCCCGCGAGCATGACGTCGGATTCGTTGATCGCTCCTACGCCGCCATGGATGCACTTGACGACCACTTCCTCGTTGGAAAGCTTGGAAAGGGATTGCTTCACCGCTTCCACGCTGCCCTGCACATCGGCCTTGACGATCAGGTTCAGCTCTTTTAAGTTGCCCTCTTTGATCTGGGAGAACAGGTCGTCTAAGGACATCCTTGCCTTGGTCTCCTCTATCATTTTCTCCTTATGCTGCGCCAGGTAGGTCTCAGCATAGGTCTTGGCCGTCTTGTCATTGTCGTGGGCCAAGAAGACCTCGCCCGCGCTGGGCACGTCGTTCAAGCCCAAAATCTCCACAGGAGTGGAGGGCGTGGCTTCCTTAAGCCGCTTGCCCTTGTCGTCGATCATCGCGCGTACCTTGCCATGGCTGGCGCCCGCGGAAATGAAGTCGCCTACACGCAGGGTGCCTTTCTGCACCAGGACGGTCGCCACAGGGCCCCTGCCCTTATCCAGCTGCGCCTCGATGACCAGGCCCCTGGCGCGCCGCTTGGGATTGGCGCGAAGCTCCAGGATGTCCGCGGTCAACAGGATCATTTCCAGCATTTCTTCGATGCCTTCCCCTGTTTTGGCGGAAACCGGCGCGAAGACAGTGCTTCCGCCCCATTCCTCGGCGACCAGCCCATACTCCGTCAGTTCCTGCTTCACCCGCTCCACGTTGGCGGAGGGCTTATCAATCTTATTGATCGCGACGATGATCTCGACGCCTGCCGCCTTGGCATGGTTGATCGCCTCTATGGTCTGCGGCATCACGCCGTCATCCGCCGCCACCACCAGGATGGCGATGTCCGTGGCGTTCGCCCCGCGCATACGCATGGCGGTGAACGCTTCATGTCCGGGCGTATCCAAGAACGTGATCCGCCTGTTGTTCACATTGACGGTATAAGCGCCGATATGCTGGGTAATGCCGCCGGCTTCCTTATCCGTCACGTTCGTCTTACGGATGGCATCCAAAAGGGAGGTCTTGCCGTGGTCCACATGGCCCATGACGCAGACGACGGGAGGACGCTCCACCATGCTGGCTTCTTCTTCCTCGTCCTCGCGCAAAAGCTCCTCGATGACATCCACTTTTTCTTCTTTTTCACAGAGGATCTCATAATCCATGGCGATGCCTTCGGCATCTTCATAGGAAATCTCCTGGTTGACGGTCACGATCTTGCCCTGCAGGAAGAGCTTCTTAATGATGGCTGCAGGCTGCATCCTCATCTTATCCGCCAGGTCCTTGATCGTGATGGACTCAGGCAGGGTGATGACCTTGATGGCTTCCTCCGCCGCTTCCTCTTTCTTTTCGGGCTTAATGAAGCGGCCGGGCTTCTTCAGGCTCTCTTCCTCTTCATAGATCATTTCACGCCTGGAGCGTTTGTCCTTCTCCTGGCTGATGCGCCTCTTGTCTTGCTCCCGCTTCTTCTCCATGTCCTTGGACGGAGCTTCCTGCGCAAAGCCGCCAGACGAGTCTTTACCGTGGAATCGACTTCCCTGCCCCGCAGCGCCGCGAGCGTCTCTGCCATAATTCGCGCCGCCACGGCCAGCGCCTTGGCCGCTGCCGCCGCCGCGGCGGCTATCCGAACCACCATCAGCGCCTGCTCTAGCCGGTCTCGCCATGCCATCTTGTCTGTTGTAAGACGGTCTGCCATTGCTCGCTCCTCCTCTGCCCTGCGCCTGGCCGCCTGCGCGGTCCTGCGCTCCTCTGTCACGGCTCCTGCCGTCCCGATTCCTGGCATCCGCGGGACGGTCTTCCGAAGGACGGCCCTCACGCCGCCCTTCCCGGCCTTCCTGGGAACGACCCTCCTGGGACCTGCGGGCCTCGCCCCTGCCTTCCTGGAAACGGCCTTCGCCGCGGCCCTCCTGGGTACGGCCCTCACGCCGCCCTTCCCGGCCCTCCTGGGAACGCCCTTCCTGGGCGCGGGCTTCGCCCCTGCCCTCCTGGGACCTTCGGGCTTCGCCCCTGCCCTCCTGGGCGCGGGTCCTTTCGACAGGCCTGCTTTCGGGCTCCGCGGCTTTTGCCGCGGGCGCAGCCGCCTGTTCCTTTTCTATCGTGACGTCCTCCTGCACAGGACGGCTTGCGGCCGCCTGCTCCTGGACCTTGGCCTGCCCTGCCGCGGCCAACTCCTGCGCAGGCACGGCTGCCGCATCCTTGACGGGCTCTGCCAAAGCTTCCTTGGGCTTTCCGGCCGGACGAGGCTTCGCGGCCGGCTTAGTTGCCACCATCTGTACGCTGGGGGTAGGGGATGGAGGCGTCAAAGGCTTGATCGGACGGACGAAAGAGGACTGGGACTGGGATTGGGGCTTTTGCCTCGCGCCTCCCTGGCCGGAACGGTTAGACCCCTTTTCCGGACGGGACGCCGCCGGTTGGCTGTACCCTCCCGTCTGCGTGCTGTAATTGCCCTTGCCGACAGGACGGGAAGACCCCTGGGAACGCTGCCCCGGAATCTTCGAGTTCGGCTGATTGCTCACAATAATGATATTGCGCTTCTTCCTGGGAGCCTCCCCATCCGCACGCGCGGGCGCCCCCTGCGGCTTATCATTTCCTAATTCCTTTCGTACCATACCTGCCACGTCATCCTCCAGAGGGCTTTGCGGGGTCTTTCCCTCTATGCCCTTTTTCTGTAAAAAATCTATGATTTCCTTGCTCGGTTTATTCAATTCCTTCGCAAGCTCAATCACTTTCGCCATGCAATCTACCTCCATCCTTAAGCATTCCCGGCTGTTCGAGAAGCTTCCTGATATTCTCCGCCAAACCGGCGTCTATGACCGCTACCGACGACCGATAATCCTTCCCGATCGCCCGGCCCAGCTTTTCCTTGGAACCGTATTGGTAAACCGGCACATGATAAAAGCTGCATTTGTCGGAAAATAACTTCTTGGTATTCTCTGACGCGTCTAACGCCACGATGACCAGCGAGGCTGTACCGTCCCTGACGGCGCCCACTGTCTGAAATTCTCCGCTGACCACGTTGCGTCCCTTCGCCGCAAGCCCCAGCATGGACATGACCCTATTTTGATTCAAACTTCTCTAACTCCTTTTCCAGGGCGGTAAACTCCTGTTCCAACGCCTCATAGACCTCGTTCGGGATGCCCATCTTGAAAGACCGCTCCAGCCCCTTGTTCTTCCGGGCCAGCTTCAGGCATTCCATCCGTTTGCAAAGATACGCGCCCCGTCCGTTCATTTTACCTGTTACATCCAGGCAGACCTGGCCATCCGTCGTGCGAAGGACACGCATCATTTCCTTCTTGCCCTTCATCTCCCCGCAGCCGACGCACTGCCTGAAAGGAATCTTCTTCGCCATTTTCCCTCACACCTTATTCGTCTTCGCCGCTATCCTGGCCGCCTTCTTCCTCATAGCCCTCTTCATATCCGTCGCTATATCCTTCCTCGTAGCCTTCCTCGTAGCTTTCCTCATACTCGTCATAGTCATCGTAATCATCGATGTAATCCTCATAACGGAAGCCAGGGGCGTCCTTCGCCTGGGTCTCCGACTTGATGTCGATCTTGTAGCCGGTCAGCCTTGCCGCAAGGCGGGCGTTCTGCCCCTCCTTGCCGATCGCCAGGGAAAGCACGTAATCCGGCACCACTACTTTGGCAGTCTTCTCATCCGGGTCCGCGAACACCGCCACCACCTTGGCCGGGGACAGGGCGTTCTGGATGAAGTTGCCAGGGTTCTCATCCCAATTCACGATATCGATCTTCTCGCCCCGCAGCTCATCCACGATGGCATTGACCCTGGAACCGTTCATGCCTACGCAGGCGCCTACCGCGTCCACGTTGGGATAGTTGCTCCAGACGGAAATCTTCGTACGGCTGCCCGCTTCCCTGGCGATGCTCTTGATCTCCACGACGCCGTCGCGGATCTCCGTCACCTCCGCCTCAAACAGGCGCTTCACCAATTCCGGATGGGTGCGGCTCACCCTGATGCGGGGGCCCTTGGGGGTGTTTTTCACTTCCAGGACGTAGACCTTGATCCGCTCCGTCGGACGGAACGTTTCGCCCTTGACCTGCTCGCTCTCCGGCAAAAGCGCGTCCGCCTTGCCAAGGTTGACGCTGATGTCCTTGCCCACATAACGCTGGACCACGCCGGTCACGACGTCCTTTTCCTTTTCAAAATACTGGTTATAGATCACGCTTCTTTCTTCTTCACGGATCTTCTGGAGGATGACGTTCTTGGCATTCATGGTCGCGATTCGGCCGAACTCCTTGGACTTGATCTCCACATGGATGACGTCGCCTACCTGGACATCCTTGGAGATCGCCCTCGCGTCCTCCAAAGCGATCTGCAGCACGGGATCCTCCACTTCTTCCTTGTCCTGCACCACTTCCTTTTCCGCATAGACCAGGAAGTCACAAGTCTCCCGGTTGATCTCCACCTTGATGTTGTCATTCTTGCCGAAATGGTTCTTGCAGGCCGTCATCAAGGAGTTCTCGATCGCATCGAAAAGGGTATCCTTGCTGATCTCCTTTTCTCTCTCCAGAATATCCAGCGCTTCCATTAATTCCTTATTCATTTTCCTTTTTCCTCCATTCTGCCAGTCCGCTCCAGGCGCTGCCTTGGAGCCGCGATTCTATCAAAACCTGCCGTCCGCGCCACCCCCGGGCGCGCGCATGCCTTCTTTCCTCAAAAATCCAAGGTCAGCCTGATGATGGCGATGTTGCCGCGTTCAAAGCTTCTCAAAGCCCCGTTTTCCAGGATGGACACCTGCTTGTCGTCAAATCCTTCCAAGATGCCGACAAATTCCTTGCATCGGTCCACAGGGGCAAAAAGCTTGACCTCCACTTCCTGTCCCAGGCTTTGGGCCAGGTGCCGGTCCTTCTTCAAAGCCCTGCCCAGCCCCGGGCTGCTGACCTCCAGGATATAGGCGTCCGGGATGAAGTCCTCCTCATCCAGCCGATCTGAAAGGATGCGGCTGACCGCCTCACAGTCATTGATGCCTACCCCGCCGTCCTTGTCAATGAACGCGCGCAGGTACCAATCGCTGCCTTCCTTCACATATTCCACATCATAAATCCTCACGCCGCATTCCTGCGCGATGGGCAGCAGAAGCTCTTCCGTCCTGGCTTCGTATTCTTCCCTCTTGGACATGGGCACCCTCCCTTTCCTTGCCTGATACGCCTTTGCAAGCCTGCCTTGCGCCGCCCTGCAGGCCTGCCTGATACGCCTTTACAAAAGATTAAGAGTGGAACGCGTTCCACTCTTAACTAACGACTACCATATAAATCATGTTCAGTATAAGCCCAGCATCTGGAATTGTCAAGCCCTTTTTCCAAGATTTCCGCAGAATTATAGTAACGGTTCAGCCCTTTTTCCTCATTCCAGGATGCTGTACTGCATCCATTCATAGGCTAGCTTCGTCCCCTCGACGATTTCAGGCGGAAGCAGGGCCCGCGCCACCAGCTTGAGCTCATCGCCCTCTGCGCCTATCCGCCGCAAATGGGCGTAATCGCCGTCAATGCTTACCACGACATACTCGAACCTGTCCATGAGCCCTCCTTCCTGATCCCGAAACCTTGGCGGGACCTATTACATCATGCCGCCCATGCCGCCTGCGCCTGCCGGTACCGCGGGCGTATCTTCCTTGATGTTCGCCACGACGGATTCCGTGGTAAGCAGGGTGCTGGCGACGCTGGTCGCGTTCTGCAGGGCGCTCCTCGTCACCTTGGCAGGATCCAGGATGCCCGCGCCCACCATGTCGACATACTCTTCCTTCAGGGCGTCAAAGCCGATGCCCAGTTCGGACTCCCTTACCTTGTTGACGATGACGCTGCCCTCTAAGCCGGCGTTCGCCACAATGTGGTAAAGGGGAGCTTCCAGGGCCTTCAGCACGATCTGCGCACCGGTCTTCTCATCGCCCTCCAAGGTCTCGGCAAGCTTCGCCACATCCTTGGAAGCATGGATATAAGCAGCGCCGCCGCCGCAGATGATGCCCTCTTCCACTGCAGCCCTGGTAGCCGCCAAAGCGTCTTCCATACGCAGCTTCGCTTCTTTCATCTCGGTCTCGGTCGCAGCGCCCACGCGGATGACGGCAACGCCGCCGGCCAGCTTCGCCAGACGCTCCTGGAGCTTCTCACGGTCGAAATCAGAGGTCGTCTCTTCGATCTGGTTCTTGATCTGCGCGATCCTGCTCTGGATCGCCGCCTTGTCGCCCTCGCCGTCCACGATGACGGTGTTCTCCTTCTGGACCTTGACGCTCTTCGCATGGCCCAGCATGCTCATATCGGTATCCTTAAGCTCATAGCCCAATTCAGAGCTGATGACCTGGCCGCCGGTCAGGATGGCGATATCCTCCAACATCGCCTTCCTCCTGTCGCCATAGCCGGGAGCCTTGACGGCCACGACATTGAATGTGCCGCGCAGCTTGTTCACGATCAGGGTGGTCAGGGCCTCGCCCTCCACATCCTCGGCGATGATCAAAAGCTTCGCGCCGGACTGCACCACCTGCTCTAACAGGGGCAGGATCTCCTGGATGTTGGAGATCTTCTTATCGGTGATCAGGATATAAGGATTGTCCAGGACGGCTTCCATCTTATCCATGTCGGTCGCCATGTAAGCGGAAATATAGCCCCGGTCGAACTGCATGCCTTCCACCAGGTCCAGCTCGGTCAGCATGGTCTTGGACTCCTCGATGGTGATCACGCCGTCGCCGGAAACCTTCTCCATGGCGTCAGCCACCAGCTGCCCTACCTCGTCGTCCCCTGCGGAGATGGCGGCCACCCTTGCGATATGGTTCTTGCCGGCCACCTTCTGGCTCATGTTGGCGATCGACTGCACGGCGCAGTCCGTAGCCTTCTTCATGCCTTTCCTTAAAATGATGGGGTTCGCGCCTGCCGCCAGGTTCTTCATCCCGGCATTCACCATGGCCTGCGCCAGGACGGTCGCCGTCGTCGTGCCGTCGCCGGCCACGTCATTGGTCTTGGTCGCGACTTCCTTTACCAGCTGCGCGCCCATGTTCTCGAACGCGTCCTCCAGCTCGATCTCCTTGGCGATGGTCACGCCGTCGTTGGTGATCAGGGGCGCGCCATAGGACTTATCCAATACGACGTTCCTTCCTTTCGGTCCCAATGTTACCCTTACGGTATCCGCCAACTGGTTCACGCCGGATTCCAATGCTGCACGGGCCTCTGCTCCGTATTTGATTTCTTTTGCCATTTTCATTCGCCTCCAAAATTTATATGATTCAATCTAAGCGCCCCATCCGGGCGCTTCTTTCGTATCATGCGCTTCCGGTCCTCAAAAAGCGCCTTGCCGCGCCTTACTCCTTACTGGATGACCGCCAGGATGTCGCTCTGCCTTACGATGATGTATTCCTCATTCTCCAACTTCACTTCCGTGCCGGAATACTTGGAGTAGATGACGTTGTCGCCAACCTTGACCTCCATCTTCACTTCTTTGCCGTCCACGACGCCGCCGGGGCCTACCGCGATGACTTCCGCCTGCTGAGGCTTCTCCTTATTCTGCCCGGGAAGAACGATGCCGGACTTGGTCGTCTCCTCTGCGACCAGCTGCTTCAATACCACTCTGTCACCCAATGGAACCAATTTCATGGTCAATGCCTCCTATCATTCTCTTTGTTGTCTTTCGCAATTTGTTAGCACTCTTTTCCTATGAGTGCTAACTGCAAGACCTATATTAATTTTATATGCCGGCGTTTGCAACCTTATTAAAAAGGAAACAAGTCTTATTTTCTCTTATTTTCTTGTTATTCCTCTTGATTTCTTCCATTTTCTTATTTTGTCCAGGAAAAGGGGATTTAATATTTATTTTAGAATCTTCCCACCGTATGTCCAAACAGCAGGAAAAAAGGGCCCCGGCGACGCCGGGGCCCTGTCGAAAGCTGGTCCTTAACACTTGATCTCCAGATAACCCAAGAGCTTGCTCATGTCATATTCCTGCAGGACGCCTAAGTTGGAGTCATAGTACTTGCCGTCGTAATGGATCAGGTAATGGCAATAGCGCCCCATCCTCTCCATCATGATGCAGCATTTCGGAAGCACCGCGTCCCTGCCTTCGGTATAGACGATGATGTCGCTGTGGTCGATCCCGAAATAGTTCAGGGCGGAGATCATGCGTCCCATGGTCGCCTGCCACTCCCTGCAGTCCATGACCATGATGACCTCGGCGATGGTGATGCCCGCAAGCATCGCCACGCAGGCCTGTCCGCACAAGCCGTCCTCGGGCTGGATGATGACCTTCATGCTGTCAATCTTACGGATCGGGTTGTCAAAGCTATAAGGGCTGTTCTGGTCCATACGGATCAGGGAACCATTCACATGGAGCAGGATCTTGTGGGGCACGCCCAGTTCCACCGTGACCGCGTCCTCGTCCTTGATATGGATCTCGTAGTTGCCCTTTTGCAAGGGAAGCAGTTCACAGGCGATGATCTTGTTGTCCAGGACGACATCTGCCTGGATGACGTCACGCTGCTTGCAGACCTCCCAAATGTTAAAGGGAATCTGGATCACGTAGCCCTCTTCCTTTTTTTCCACGCAAGACTCAAAGAAATACCTCATAATTCACCCTCCAATATGTTAATCCTGCCGGCTCCATTCCCGTAAACGTCAGGGCTTGCGCACCGCTCCCGCGGATGCGGACGGGCAAAGGGAGCCCTCTTGGGACCTTTTGCCGACAAGACCATTGTACCACATTTCTCCAGGTTTGAAAACCTCCTTTTCACCAAAAAGGGGGAAAAGCCGCGCTATACCGCGCCTTTCTTGACCTGGGTGGGGGTTAAGTTGTAACGCTTCTTAAAAAGCTTGCTGAAATGGTAGGCATCGTCATATCCTACAAAAGCCGCGACCTCCTGGATGCTGCCGCTCCAGCCGTTTTCCAACAATTCCTTGGCACGGGAAAGGCGGATGTCGATCAGGTGGCGGATCGGGGTGTTGCCCGTCTCGCTCTTAAAGATCTTGGAGATGTAAAAAGGGCTTAAGTACATGTTTTCCGCGATCTGGTCCAGGGATATCTTTTCATTGTAATGGTCCTCGAAATAATTGAGGATCTGCTCCACCACATACTTGCGGTTCACGGATTCAAAGGAATAGGCGTCCTTGCGCTCCTCCGGCTCATACTGCTCACGGATGATCAAAAGCAGGATCTGGATGAGGTAAGCCTTCATCATATAATACCGCCCCTGGCGGCATACGGCGTTCTCCGCCTCCATATAGGAGCAGATGCGCATGATGCGCTGCCTTAAATCACCTTCGGTATGGAGGATGGGCGCGCCCTTAGGCAGAGGCAGGGAATTTGGAGGCAGGTCTTTGATATGGAAATCGGCGGCCGCGATGAAGAATTCGACGCTGGGTGAATCATTCCCCTCGACCGACAAGGCCTGGTGGCGGACGCCGGGGTTTAAGATCAGCACATCTCCCTCGGACACATCCAAAATCCGGTCCTCCACGCGATGCCTGCCATGTCCGGACAATATCACGGCGACCTCCACGTACTCATGGCTATGGTAGTTCTCCAGCGCTTCCTCTTTGCCGCTGTTACGCATGCCTTTCCAGGTGAATAAGAAAGTAGGGTTCAACTCTTCCGCAAAAATACTTTTTCCGTCACACATTTCGTCAACCTCTCCCGTCCGTCAGGACAAAGCGTTCTTTTGCCGTTTCCTTATAAAGGCCCGCATCGTCCTATGCAGCCTTAGCCCCTCTCTATTTCCTATTTTATATGGAAGCGCGAAAAAAGTAAAGTACCTGCAAAAAAATCCATCATCCGCACAAGATATTCCATTTCTTTTTCGATAGGCGCGCATTAGATTTATGGATACTAGGAGGATACCGTTATGACACCGATGAAATGGTTTTATTCCTTTTTAAAGAAGTATCAAAAGCTCTTAGCCCTGGGGTTGCTCATGACCACCGTGATTGCGGCGCTGTCCCTCGTCAACCCCTACATATCCGGCGCCATCGTGGATGACGTCATCACGGGAGGCGCTTATGACAAGCTGCCCTTCCTGGTCTTTTGCCTGCTCTTGGTCACGGTAGTGATCGGCGCCCTGACCGTCTTGTACCAGTTCATCTTCGAGACGGCTTCCCAAGGCGTCTTGTACGACATGAGGGACAAGGTGTACCGCAAGCTTCTGATGGAGGACTTCGCCTTTTATAATAGGAAGCGGACCGGCGACCTGATGAGCCGCCAGACCGGTGATATGGAGGCCATCCGGCATTTCGTCGCCATGTGCATTTACACCATTTACCAGAACATCCTGATGTTCATTTTCGCGCTCCTTATGATCTTCACCGTCAACGTGAAGCTCGCCCTCCTCATGATCCTGGTGCTGCCGTTCACGGTATTAACCACCTATCAGCAGGCGACGAAAGTGCGTCCCGCGTTCCAGCGCAACCGGGACTGCTTCTCCTCCCTGAACGCGTTCGTGCAGGAGAACGTCAGCGGCAACCGCGTGGTCAAGGCTTTTGCTAAGGAAGATTACGAGATTGAGAAATTCAACGTGGAGAATGACAAGTTCCGGGATTCCCAGGTCAACGCTTCCAAGATTTGGAGCAAATATGTGCCGAACTTTGAAATCTTCTCCAACATGCTGAACGTGGTGCTGATGCTCTACGGCGGCTATATGGTCATCTGCGGGGAGATCACCTTGGGCGACATGGTCAAGATCAACGGCTATCTGTGGATGCTCAACAATCCCTTGCGTATGGCTGGCTGGTGGGTCAACGACATCCAGAACTTCATCACTTCGGTGGAAAAGATTTACGCCACCTACAGCGAAGAGCCCAAAGTCGTCTCGCCCAGGATCGGCGGCATCCAGGAAAAGCTTAAAGGGAACGTGGAATTCCGCAACGTGTCCTATCGCGCCGACGACGCGGAGATCGTCACCGACATAAATTTCCAGGTCAAGGCCGGGCAGACGGTGGGCATCATCGGGACCACGGGTTCCGGAAAGTCCACCCTGATGAACCTATTGTGCCGTTTCTACGACACCACTTCCGGAGAAGTGCTCATCGACGGCATAGACGTCCGGCAGCATGACCTTTACAACTTAAGGGACAACATCGGCATGGCGATGCAGGATGTCTTCCTGTTCTCCGACACGATCGAGGGCAATATTTCCTATGGCCGTCCCGAATGCAGCTTTGAAGACGTGAAGCACGCGGCCATCATGTCGGATGCCAACCATTTCATCAAGGAGCTGGCGGATGGCTATGACACCATCGTGGGCGAACGGGGCGTGGGCCTGTCCGGCGGGCAGAAGCAGCGTATTTCCCTGGCCAGGGCCCTTCTTAAGGACCCCGCCATCCTGATCCTGGACGACACCACCTCCGCCGTGGACATGGAGACGGAAAGCTACATCCAAAAGCAGCTGAAAAACATCCAGGCGGAAAAGGACTGCACGGTGTTCGTCATCGCCTACCGCATCTCTTCCATCAAGGACGCGGACCTGATCCTGGTCATGGACCATGGGCGCATCATCGAACAGGGCACCCACGAATCCCTGGTACGGCAGGGAGGCTACTACGCCACCACGTTCCGCAACCAATACGGGGAAATCCCTTACGACTTGTTGGAGGAGCGCAAACATGACAAGCCAGGCGCGGCCTGCCAGGAAGGAGGGCTTTAAATCATGGCACGGAACCGATATGACATGGACGAGGTCTTAGAGACCAGTTTTAACCTGAAACAATTAAAGCGGCTGTTCGGCTACATCGGGCCGCATACGAAGAAAATGGCCGCCGTCGTCTTCATGATGCTGAGCGCCAGCGCCCTAACCATGGTCATCCCCATGTTCCTCAAGCAGATCATGGATGTCTACATCCCCAACCAGGACATGAAGGGCATCATCATCGTCAGCCTCTTAACCCTGGTGATCTCCATCTATTCCGCGGGCTGCACCCGCATCAAGGTGCGTACCATGAGCGTGATCGGGCAGGGCATCATCCATGACATCCGCTCCGACATTTTCTGCCACCTGCAGGAGCTGCCTTTTTCCTATTATGACGACAGGCCCCATGGCAAGATCCAGGTAAGGGTGGTAAACTATGTCAACAGCCTAAGCGACTTGCTTAGCAATGGCATCGTCAATACGATCACGGATCTGTGCAACTTGTTTTTCATCGTGTTCTTCATGCTGATCAACGATGTAAGGCTGACCTTGATCTGCCTTTGCGGACTGCCCTTGCTGGCCGCGGTCATCATCTTCATCAAGAAAAGGCAGCGCCGCGCCTGGCAGATCCAGTCCAACAAGCAGTCCAACTTAAACGCCTATATCGCGGAAAGCATCAACGGCATCCGCGTGACCCAGTCTTTCGTGCGGGAACAGGAAAACACCGGCATCTTCAACCACCTAAGCGACAGCTACCGCAAGGCCTGGATGCGGGCGGTTTTGTATAACTTCGCCATGGGCCCCAGCGTGAACATGATCTCTTCCATCACCTTGGCGTTCATCTACGTCTTAGGCATCCAATGGATCCTGGCCCCCACCCCTACCCTGACGGCCGGCACGCTGATCCTGTTCACCTCCTACATCGGCAGGTTCTGGGCCCCGATCAACACCTTGGCCGCGTTCTATAACAGCCTGCTGACCGCCATTTCCTACCTGGAACGTATCTTCGAGACCATCGACGAGCCGGTCAACGTCGCGGACGCCCCGGACGCCGTCGAGATGCCCCCCATCCATGGGGACGTGGAATTTAAGGACGTGCGGTTCAGTTACGACCAGGGCCAGGAAATCCTGCATGACATCAACTTCAAGGTTGCGCAGGGGCAGACTTTCGCCTTCGTAGGGCCTACCGGCGCGGGCAAGTCCACCATCGTCAACCTGATGAGCCGTTTCTACAACGTGGATTCCGGCCAGATCCTGGTGGACGGCATCGACATCTCCACCGTGACCATCCACTCCCTGCGCACGCAGATGGGCGTCATGATGCAGGACAGCTTCATCTTCGCCGGCACCATCATGGACAACATCCGCTACGGCAACCGCACGGCGACGGATGAAGAGGTCATCGCCGCCGCCAAGACCGTGTGCGCCCACGACTTCATCATGCAGATGGAGAACGGCTATTACACGGAAGTCAATGAACGAGGCAGCCGCCTCTCCGCCGGCCAGCGCCAGCTGATCTCTTTCGCGCGCGCCCTTTTGGCGGATCCCCGCATCCTCATCCTGGACGAAGCGACCTCCAGCATCGACACGGAGACGGAGCTGCTTCTGCAGAAAGGCCTGGCGCGCCTTTTGGAGGGGAGGACCTCCTTTATCATCGCGCACCGGCTTTCCACCATCAAGAACGCGGACTGCATCGTCTATGTGGACCAAGGCGGCATCCTGGAGATGGGGACGCACGACGAGCTGATCAAGAAGCGCGGCGCTTATTACGACCTCTACATGTCCCAGTTCGATTTCCTGGAGGACGCGGGCTGACACATCTCGGCAAAAGGGGTCACATTGTAACAAAAAAACCTCTTATTTTCCCTTATTTTAGCGAATTTTCCAGTTGCAAAGGAAAAGCCTGTTTGCTATAATGAGGGATGACTTGGAGTAGACATCCTTAAACAACCAATTGCAAGGAGGCATTTATAAATGGCAAAAAGACGCAACATTATCGTAGGCCAGTCCGGCGGGCCCACTTCTGTCATCAATTCCAGCTTGGCAGGGGTCTATAAGACGGCCAAAGAACGTGGCTTCCACAAAGTATATGGCATGCTGCACGGCATCCAGGGCTTCCTGGACGAGCAGTACGTAGACCTTTCCACCCAGATCCACTCTGACATGGATATCGAGCTTTTGAAGAGGACCCCTTCCGCTTTCCTGGGTTCCTGTCGTTACAAGCTTCCTGAGATTCATGAGAATCCCGACTTCTATGAGAAAATCTTCTCCATCCTGGATAAATTGGAGATTGAGGCTTTCATCTATATCGGCGGCAACGACTCCATGGACACGATCAAGAAGCTGTCCGATTACGCGATCATCAAGGGACATTCCCAGAAGTTTTTGGGCGTTCCCAAGACCATTGACAACGACCTGGCCCTGACGGACCATACGCCGGGCTTCGGCAGCGCCGCCAAGTATATCGCCGCGTCCACCAAGGAAGTCATCCGCGACGCCCTTGGCTTAAGCTACAATAAGGAGAACATCACCATCCTGGAGATCATGGGGCGCAACGCCGGCTGGCTGACTGGCGCTACCGCTTTGGCAAGGACCGAGGAATGCGAAGGCCCTGACCTGATCTACCTGCCTGAGATCACGTTCGACATGGACCGTTTCTTCAAGAAAGTGCAGGAACTGGTGCATAAGAAGAAGAACGTGGTCATCGCGGTTTCCGAGGGCATCAAGCTGGCTGACGGCCGCTATGTATGCGAACTGTCCGGCGGCGCGGATTACGTGGACGCGTTCGGACACAGGCAGCTTCAGGGCACCGCCAGCTACCTGGCAGGATACCTGGGCGCGAAGATGGGCTGCAAGACAAGGGCCATCGAATTCTCCACCCTTCAGAGGAGCGCATCCCACATGGCTTCCCGTACCGATATCGACGAAGCGTTCATGGTGGGCGGCGCCGCCGTCAAGGCTGCGGACGAAGGCGATACCGGCAAGATGGTGGTCATCGACCGTGTCGCCGACGATCCTTACATGAGCGCGGCCGGCATCTATGACGTGCACCGCATCGCCAACAACGAGAAGCTCGTCCCCAGGGATTGGGTGAACAAGGAGGGCAACTTCGTGACCGAAGAGTTCGTGGATTACGTAAAGCCCCTCATCCAGGGCGACTACCAGCCTTTCATGGTAAACGGCCTGCCTCAGCACCTGGTATTAAGGAAGAGATAAAGAGAAAGAAAGCTGCACCTGCCGCGAATGCGGAGGGTGCAGCTTTTTGGTTGGTCCCTCTTGCCGGTTGGCTCCTTTGCCGGCATGCGGCTGCGCTTCCCGTAAAGGGAAGCGCCTAGTCCGGCCCCGTCAAGTGATATGGAGCACGGCCGTGGCCACCTGGAAATATACCAGGAGGGACAGGGCGTCCACAATGGTCGTGATAAACGGGCTCGCCATGACGGCCGGGTCGAAGCCGATCCTCTTGGCCAACACCGGCAAGAGGCATCCCACGATCATGGCCATCACCACCGCCGCCACCAGGGTGATGCACACCACAAGGGCCACAGACAGGTCCACCCGGTCGAACAGCATCAGCTTCGCGAAATTTGCCACGGCAAGCGCCATGCCGCACAGGAAGGCAACGCGGAGCTCTTTCCATAATACTTTCAATACATCCCTGTATTCGATCTCCCCTAAGGACAATCCACGGATGATCGTCACGCTGGCCTGGCCTCCCGCATTGCCCCCCGTATCCATCAGCATGGGGATGAAGGCGGTCAAAGCCACATATACGCTTAACGCGTCTTCAAAGGACGTGATGATGTGTCCCGTGAACGTGGCGGAAACCATCAACAGCAAAAGCCAGGGGATCCTTTTCTGGAACGTCTCCCAGATCCCCGTCTTCATATAGGGCTTGTCGCTGGGCACGATAGCCGCCATCTTCTCCATGTCCTCGGTGGTCTCCTCTTCCATGATGTCCACCACGTCGTCCACCGTGATAATG
>CANPWC010000003.1 GCA_947581905.1 uncultured Acetatifactor sp. | reverse complement strand
GGATACCAGTAATCAGAAGGCAAAAACTCCATTGTTGCGATATTATCTTCAAAAATCTGTTGTGCTTTATTGCGCTCTGCCTGTGCCTGTTCCTGTATCTTAGCTATTTTTGAATTAATGATTTCTTTTGTCTTGCGATAACAGATTATAGCAAGTATCACGACTACAACAAACCCGACAACTTGAATAAAACCATTATTAGGCAACATATCCCCAACAAGCCACGATACAATGAATCCAATGATAATCCACGCGATTTTGGCTGGTTTTATCATGCCGCTTAATTTTGAAGTCGAACTTTCAATTTGCTCTGCTTTGACATAGTATTCATTTGCGCTCTGGCAAACACGATCCGCCGCCTTTAACTTTTGTAACAATTCGTTCATAGTAATTCTCCTTCTCTCCTTATGTGCGTTTACTGCAACGAAATTTCCATCAGATTATATAGTTCCAACCCGAATACTTTTCTCATTGAGCATACCTCTTTTCTTGTATTTCTTACTTCTCAAATAACATTTCCATATCATTCAATGCGAGCAGGACAGCGGCAAAAAACAGGAAAATTTATTTTTCTTCGCATATTTGTCGTTTTGAAGCACATTATGATATGGGCGCTATTTATAGTATAGCACATAATGGCGTAGAATGATAGGGGGTAAAGAAAAATAATTTGAGATTTTTGAAAGGAGGGCAGCCGTGACGAACGACATTGATTATGGGCGTCTTGGGGAGCGTATCAAGCGATATAGACGCAAGGCACATTGGACGCAGGAACAGTTGGCGGGTAGAATAGACGTAGCCACCTCCACGATTGCCCACGCCGAAAGCGGAACAAGCAAACCGAGCCTTCCACTTCTGATAAAGATTGCCAACGAATTAAACGTATCTCTGGATCAGCTTATATCTGACAGCTTGCCTATCGCAGATGTTTATATCCAAAAGGATATATCAGATATTTTGTCAGATTGTACGATAATAGAAAAGCAAATCATCCGAGATATTCTTCTGACAACCAAAGAAACGTTGCGAAAGCACATTCAATAAGAAGCCAGCGTATTTGTATCACGCTGGTTTCTTTTTTGTTACACAGTTTCGCTTACACAGTTTTGCTCTCTGCTCAGAAATCGTACACAGTATATTACACAGCCACTTACGAAAAACGAGGGGTCTGCCTGTTGTGGCAAACCCCTCAAAAATTCGCAATATGTTGATTTTACGGGCTTTTTTCTTAACCGAAATACCTCTTGAGTAACCCCTCAAAGGCCTTGCCGTGGCGGGCCTCGTCGCGGGCCATCTCATGCACTGTGTCATGGATCGCATCCAGGCCCAGCTCTTTCGCCCTCTTTGCAAGGTCGGTCTTGCCGGCGGTGGCGCCATTCTCGGCATCAACCCTCATCTCCAGGTTCTTCTTGGTGGAATCGGTTACGACTTCGCCCAGAAGCTCTGCGAACTTCGCGGCATGCTCGGCCTCTTCATAAGCAGCTTTCTCCCAATATAAGCCGATTTCGGGATAGCCTTCCCTGTGGGCGACCCTGGCCATTGCAAGATACATGCCGACTTCGGTGCACTCGCCCTGGAAATTCGCGCGAAGGTCGTTCAGGATGTCTTCCCTGACGCCGGAAGCCACGCCTACCACGTGCTCAGCCGCCCATACTTTTTCCTCTGCCTGCGCGGTGAACTTGTCCGCGGAAGCCTTGCATACAGGGCAAGACTCGGGAGGGGTGTCCCCTTCATGTACGTAACCACATACCTGACATACAAATTTCATGTTCTTCTTCTCCTTTTCTTGGATGGATTTTCAGGCCAATGCCTGATGGATGATTTTAAAAATATGTTATGATTCCGAAGAATCCAACAATCAGTGGTAAGCGCCTCCTGCAGGGGAAGCGTCCCGCCCTGCTTTCCCGCAGTCGCCGCAGATCCCGTAGAAATACGTGACATGCCCGGCGATCTGCCCGTCGAAGTTCGCCCCCGCCAGGGTGACGAGCTCGTCCAGGTTCTTCATCTGCAGGTCCGTCACATGCCCGCATTCCGTACAGACGAAGTGGTAGTGCGGCGAAGTGTCGGCGTCGAAATGGTCTACCCCGTCGCCGACCCGGATCCGCTTGATTTCGCCTAAGTCCGCAAGAAGCGTCAGGTTGCGGTACACGGTCCCTAAGCTGATGTTCGGGTGCTGCTTGCGCACATTCATATATACGATGTCGGCAGTGGGATGATCCGTCCGGGTCATCAGAAATTCCTTGATCATTTCCCTCTGCCTGCTGTGCTTCAATGCCATCCGGCTGTCCTCTCTTTCAAAATCAGGAATCATTACTATTTTAATTATATCGGTTTTTTCTATGAAGTCAAGACCAAAGTCCTATTTTATATTTTTTTTATGAGAAAGTTTCTTTCATTTTACACTTTCCATGGGAAAAATGTGTTATACTGTTATGAGGTGGAGGCTTAACCGAAACCGTTTGCATTTTGCCACAAAAGGATGTCGGATTCCCTATGAAGTTTAAGACGCGTTTAAGAGTCACTTTCGCTACGATCATATTGCTGCCGCTCGTTTTGACCGCCATGGCGTTCATCTTGATCGGCATGTACCTGGTGAACAGCCAGCGGGGCTTTCGGATGGAGGGTTTGGATTATTCGAGGATGTCTGATTCCATGCAGTCCTTTATCGAGGATACGAACGAGGCCTATGAGCTATTGCTGGACCAGGCTGCCCGGGACGTCTCCAAGTTTGAAGACAAGTCCTACCTCCAGGAGTTGAACAGGGAGGTTTCCCAGGATTCCACTTATATCTTGGTCCGTAAGGATCATGAGATTTATTACGCGGGCAACCAGGAGGCGGCCGTAGAGATATTTGACAAGCTGCCGGAATACGGCGATGGGGCGGTCTCGGAGAATTTCAGTTATTACAGTGATAATATGAGGAAGTTCATCCGGCAGGTGGACTTCGTGTTCTCGGACGGCTCCCAGGGCAGCATCTTCGTCATTACCGTGGTCAGCGCCTTGATTTCCAGGGAGCTGCTCATCGACATGTTCATCGCGATCCTGGCCATCCTGGTCTTTACCAGCATCATGCTTACACAGTGGATCCATAAGGGCGTGTTCAACCCGATCAATGAGCTGAATGTGGCGATGATGAAGATCAAGGAAGGCAATTACGATTATTCGCTCCAGACGGACGCCAAGGGAGAGATCGGCGACCTTTACCGGAATTATGAGAACATGAGGCTGCGCCTGAAGGAGTCCATGGAAGAGGGCAACCGGCATGAACAGCAGAACAGGGAACTGATCAGCAACATTTCCCACGACCTGAAGACCCCGATCACGGCCATCAAGGGTTATGTGGAAGGGATCATGGATGGCGTGGCGGATACGCCGGAGAAGATGGACAAGTATTTAAGGACTATCTATAACAAGGCGAACGACATGCAGAAGCTGATCAACGAGCTGACGGTTTATTCCAATGTGGAGAACAACCGCATCCCGTATAATTTCCATCGCATCAATGTTGCGGAATACTTTGGCGACTGCGTGGAAGAGGTCGGGCTGGATCTGGAGAATAAGAACATCAAGTTGAATTATTCCAACCTGGCCGCGCCGGACACGGTCGTCATCGCGGACCCGGAACAGATGAAGAAGGTCATTAATAACATCATCAGCAATAGTGTAAAATATATGGACAAGTCTCCCGGGGAGATCGACATCCGAATCCTGGACGAGGTGGATTCCATCCGGGTGGAGATCGAGGACAACGGCAGGGGCATTTCCCAGAAGGATTTGCCGAAGATCTTCGAGCGTTTCTATCGGACGGACGCGTCCCGCAATTCCGCCATGGGCGGCAGCGGGATCGGCTTGTCCATCGTGAAGAAGATCATAGAGGACCATGGCGGCTACATCTGGGCGACCAGCAAGGAAGGCGAGGGGACCTGCATGCACTTCGTCATGCGCAAATACAGGGAGCTGCAAAGGGATTAGGCCAGGAACGACGGTTGAGCGAATTTTGCCGGAAAGCGGCATGAAAATGGAGGAAGATATGAGCAGGATTTTGATTATTGAAGACGAGGTGGCCATTGCCGATCTGGAGAGGGATTACCTGGAGCTGAGCGATTTCCAGGTGGAGATCCGTAATTCCGGCGACGAGGGGCTCAAAGCGGCCCTGGAGGGGCAGTTTGACTTGATCATCCTGGACCTGATGCTCCCCGGCATGGATGGGTTCGAGGTGTGCAAGCGGATCCGGGAGCAGAAAAACATCCCCATCTTAATGGTGTCCGCTAAGAAAGATGATATTGACAAGATCAGGGGGCTTGGCCTGGGCGCGGATGATTATATGACGAAGCCTTTCAGCCCCAGCGAACTGGTTGCCCGCGTGAAAGCGCACATGGCCAGGTATGAAAGGCTGGTAGGGATTAATGCCAAGCCTCAGAACGACATCGTGGAGATCCGCGGCATCCGCATCGACAAGACGGCGCGCCGGGTCTATGTGGAGGGCGTTGAGAAGACGTTCACGACCAAGGAGTTCGATCTGTTGACTTTCCTGGCGGAGAATCCCAACCACGTCTTCACGAAGGAGGAATTGTTCCGGGAAATCTGGGACATGGATTCCATCGGCGATATAGCCACCGTGACAGTGCATATCAAGAAGATCCGTGAGAAGATTGAGGCGGATACGGCAAAGCCCCAGTACATTGAGACCATATGGGGCGTAGGGTACCGGTTTAAGGTCTAATGTCGACAGGAAGGGCATCCAGCGAATGTCTTACGCCGGATGCCCCTGTCGCTTCACGCTTTATTCAATACGTGTTTTATTTGAACCGCACGGCAGTCCCATAAGCCAATACTTCCGCGGCGCCCTGCATGACGCTGGAGGAGCCGAACCGTACGTTGACCACGGCGTCCGCCCCCAGGGCGGTAGCCTCGTCCACCATCCTCTTGGTGGCAATTTGGCGGGCTTCCACCAGCATTTCGGTGTAGCTGGCGATCTCTCCGCCGACAAGGGTCTTCATGCCTGCCATGAAATCTTTCCCGAAATTCTTGGACTGTACCACGGTCCCTTTCACCAGGCCTAATGCTTCCAATTCTTTACCCGGTACATAGTCGATATTGAACAACAACATTTTAAAATCCTCTCCTTCCTCTGGTTTAATATTTGGATGCTTCTTCTTCCTCTCCCCGATCAATTTCTTTCATACGCTGCAGCATAGCCTTAATGACGCCGAAGATCACCACGATGCCTAAGATGGCGTAAATCCCTAAGATCGGGAGGAGAGGTCCTGCATCCTCCGCGAGCTGTTGCCTGGAAAACGATATGATCTTGGTTAAAATGGCCAGGAGCGACAGGATATAAAGAACCACCACGATAGTGATGACGATTGGGGCGACTTTTTTCCGATTCGGACGGTTAGTATTGTTTTGCATCATCAGCTTCTCCTTTCATGATTTCACGGATGCGTTGGTAAAGGGCGGATACTACGCCTCCGGACACTAAGACCGGGGCAAGGAATATGATCCATACGATGGCAAAGGGAATGACTTTCCCTTGATCCATATAGTAAGTATGGGCGAACAGCACAAGGAGGCACGTCATAAGTAAGACGGTCGCGGCCGTGATCAGGACGGGCGCTACATAGCGGATGCGGATGTCTCTGACCTGCTTGTTTTGGAACGTGGTGCCGGCCTGTTCCAGGCGGTCCATCTCTTCCAGCACCTGCCCCGCGTCCAATTCGGATAAAGGGATGTCCTTTTCCTGCAAAAGGGTGCAGAAGCGGATGGCCTGTTCCAAGTTCTGTCGTTCACGCTCCAAGGTGATCAGGTGCCGTTTCATGCCGTCTCCCACGGTCTGGGCCCCCGTCTGCATCCTGCGGATCTCTTCGATGGGGACGCCCAGCTTCCGAAGCAGCTTGATCCGCTGCAGGATGGCGACTTCTTCCCTGCCGTAGTCCCGGTATCCGTTTTCTCCGTTGCGCAAAGGGGAGAGCAAGCCTTTTCCCTCATAGAAACGAATGTTTTTCTTCGTGATGCCTACCAGGGCTTCCACTTCATTGATCTTCATGGCAGCCTCGCCTCTTTTCATTTCATGCCTTGGTTTCCTCTTTATCATACCCCTTCCACCAGGTGGAAGGTCAAGGCTTTTTCGCGGATTTTTTTCAAAAATGCAAGATTCTTTCTATTGATTTGCGGAATGGTTCATAATAAAATGGTACTCACACGATGGAAACGCCCAAACGGGGCTTTGGCGTGAAAAGGAGGGCGATGGGATGTTGCCGGTGGCGTTTGTGCAAAGGATGCGGGACTTGCTTGGAGAAGAGGCGGAGGAGTTCTTAGCCAGCCTGGAAAAGGAGAGCTTTCAGGCGCTTCGTTTAAATGCCTGGAAGGCTGAACCGGAAGCGTTCCTGCAAAAGTGCCCGTTTCACTTATCCAGGGTGCCTTGGGCGGAGGATGGCTTCTATTATGGAAAGGAAGACCAGCCAGGGAAGCATCCTTATCATGAGGCAGGGGCTTATTATATCCAGGAACCCAGCGCCATGCTGCCGGTGACACTGCTGTCACCTTGCCCCGGCGAGCGTGTCATGGACCTTTGCGCGGCCCCCGGCGGAAAGAGCACGCAGATTGCCGCCGCCATGAAAGGGGCGGGGATCCTTGTGAGCAACGAGATCCACCCGGCACGGGCGAAGATCCTGTCGGAAAACGTGGAGCGCTTAGGGGGTTCCAACTGCCTGGTGACGAATGAGACGCCCCAGCGCCTGGCGGAGGCGTTCCCGGATTATTTTGACCGGGTCTTGGTGGACGCACCCTGCTCCGGCGAGGGGATGTTCCGCAAGAAAGAAGAAGCGCGGGAGGAATGGAGCCTTGACAATGTGCGCCTATGCGCGGCCAGGCAGGATGAGATCCTGGACCAGGCTGCCCGCATGGTGCGCCCTGGCGGGCGTTTGGTATATTCCACCTGTACGTTTGAACCGGCGGAAAATGAAGGGAGCGTCGCCCGCTTCCTGATGCGGCATGGGGAGTTTTCCCTGGAGGATGCGGCGGGGCAGATGGGCGGCATGGCGCCAGTGGTAGGGCGTGGGGAGGGTCCGGTAGCCGCGGCTGCAGCGGGGCAGGCGGAAAGTTCGGCGCCAGCGGCTGGGGGCTTCGCGGCTGGGCAGCCTGCCCGAGGGACGTTCCTGCCCGGGAGGGCGGAGTGGTGCGTCGATGTGGCGGGCGCTCCCTTGGACTGTGACGCGGCTTTGGCGCAAAGCCTGTCGCGGACGGTGCGTTTGTGGCCTCATCGGCTGGATGGGGAAGGGCATTTCGCCGCCGTGCTGCGCAGGGCGGGGGATTGGGACGGACAGGAGCGTGCCTGGCCGGCGAATGGATTGGAAAAGGGGATTTCCCGAAAAGAATGTGCGGATTATTTCGCTTTTGAAAAAGAGGCGCTTACCGCGCCGATCGAGGAACTTTTGGGCAGGCTAGATCCGCCCGCCTGGGACGGGCAGGAATGTGGGCGCATCTTTTTGCGGTTTGGCGACCAGCTTTATATAAGCCCACAGGGAATGCCCAGCCTGAAAGGGCTTAAGGTCTTACGTCCCGGGCTTCATTTGGGGACTTTGAAGAAAGGGCGCTTTGAGCCCTCCCACGCCCTTGCCCTGTTCCTGAAGCCGCAGATGGCGCGGCATTGTGATAACTTGGAAGCGGACGGTCCCAAGGTCCAGGAATATTTAAAAGGGAACACGTTCCCGGCGCAAGGGGACAAGGGCTGGCATTTGGTGGCGGTGGACGGTTATAGCCTTGGCTGGGGCAAGCTGGCTGGGGGCATCCTGAAAAACCATTACCCGAAAGGGCTGCGGAGGTGATTTTCAGGCAGACGCGCGTAGGTTGGTTCCTGCCATGCAAGAAAGGATGAACATGAAGACGAAAATCGTGTATGAGGATGGAAGCGTCCTGGTCCTATATAAACCGGCCGGATTGGCCACGCAGACTGCCCGGGTCGGGCAGTCGGACGTGGTCAGCGAGCTGCGCAAATACCTGTCCCAGGGAAGCGCCCGCTCCCAGGGGGAAAATGGCGCGATAGGAGAAAATGGGCGCGCCGGCGCTTCACGTCGTGCCCCCGCAAGGCAGGGGACGCTGCCTTATGTAGGGGTGGTGCATCGCCTGGACCAGCCGGTAGAGGGGCTTCTGGTCTTCGCCAAGACCAAGGCGGACGCGGCCAGGCTGTCCGCCCAGCTGGAGCAGGGCGCTTTGAATAAGCGCTATCATGCCGTGGTCTGCGGCAATCCTGCCGCGGATGCCGCGACATTGACGGATTACCTGCTGCGGGACGCGGAGGACCGCGTCGCCAGGATCGTGGAGGAGGCAGGCACGGACCGCGCCGGCGAGATCGTTGGAGAGGCAGGCGCGGACCGCGCTGGCAGGATCGCAGTTCTTCATTATCGTGTGGTGGGGCGCAGGAAAGAGCCGTTCGATATGGCGCTTTTGGAAGTGCGGATCGATACGGGGCGGTTTCATCAAATCCGTGCCCAGCTTGCCCATGCCGGGCTGCCCATCCTTGGGGACCGGAAATATGGTGGGGCGCAACTGCCCGATGCGTCAGACGCCACAGTGGCGTCCGATACGGCTTCTCTGTTGGTGAATCCATTCCAGGGAGGCATCGCCCTGTGCGCCAGCCAGGTCTCTTTCCGGCACCCGCGCACCGGGAAGTCGATGTCGTTCGAGGTCAGCCCCCAGACGCCTCCTTTCGGCCTGTTTCCAGGCTTCCCCACATAAAATGGAAGATTCCGCCCATACTATACCGGAGGCGCGGTTGAAAAGGAAACCGGCAGAAGCGCCAAATCGAAGAAAGGTCGGGATGGCATGGGCAGGGATGACATGGATCGGGCTGGCACGGGGCAGGCTGGCGCGGATCAGGTTGGCGGGGGCTGGACTGGCGGGGACCAGGTTGGCGGAAGCTGGACTGGCACGGATCGGAAAGGCACGGGGCAAGGGGGATTACGGGAAGGCGCGGCCAAGGCTTTCCGGGGCGGCCAGGCGCTTACGCTGCTTGCCGTCATAGGGGCAGTCTATTTTTTCTTGCGCTACATTTCTCCCCTGATCGCGCCGGTGTTGGTCGCGGTGCTATTTGTGACCATGTTCGGCCCGTTTCTTCTAAAGCTTCAAAAGAAGCTCCACATCCATCGCCAGATTGGCGTCGTCCTCCTTTTGCTGGTCGCCTGCGCGGCTTTGGCGGCCATCGTCTGGCTTTTGTTTTCCTGGATCGTGGGGAGCCTGCCGAAGTGGATCGCAAGCCTGGAAGGGCTGGAGCAGGACCTGGGGATTTTGGTTTATAACATAAGCCATCTTGCGGGACATGCCTTGGGCATTGATGGGGAGTACCTGAGCGAGACGCTGCTTTCCTACGTGGAGCAGGGGTTCGGCTTCTTTCAGTCCAAGGCGGTGCCCGGCATGCTGGCCCAGTCGTTGGAATATATGAAAGGAATTGCGGCGTTCGGCGGATTCCTGGCCACGTTCGTCATTGCGACCGTCCTGTTGGCCAAGGACTATGACGAGATCATGAATAAGCTGCTGGACCGGGAGGAATTTCATGTATTGTTAGAGGTGATCTGCGGCGTGATCCGCTATATCGCCACTTTCGTCAAGGCGCAGCTTGTCATCATGAGCGTGATCGGGACCTTGTCCGCGTTGGCATTGAGCGTCGCCGGGATCGAGATGGGCGCTTTATGGGGGCTGTTGGCCGGACTGCTGGATGCGCTTCCTTTCATTGGGACGGGCATCGTCCTGGTGCCGCTTGCCGCGGTCAGGCTGTTTGGCGGCAATATCTGGCAAGCCGTCCTTTGCCTTGCCCTATATGCCTGCTGCGTATTGGTCAGGGAACTGATGGAGCCGCGTCTGATCGGCAGCCGCATCGGCGTGCCGCCGATCGCGGTATTGGCCAGCGTTTATGCGGGCATCGGGCTGTTCGGCGTCTGGGGGATCGTGAAAGGTCCTTTGGGGTTCATCATTGTGCAGCAGATCTGCACCAGTTTAAAGAAACGGCTATGCAAACGGGCGGAAATGTGATAAACTTGTGCTTAGGAATTGGTTTTGCTTAAACAAGGATTTCAGAAAGGATTTCATAAAAGGATGGTGTGACCATGAAAAAGAAAATCATATGGCTATGTGTGTTGGCGTTGGCGTTTTCGCTTACTGCCTGCGGAACGAAGGACAAAGACGATGGGACGGGGGGTTCCCAGGTGGAGGAGCCTGCCGGGGAGGATGCCGAGGCACAGGGTCCGAAGGAGGATGAGGATTCCCAGGACGGCAGTCTGGGGGCTGGTGAAGAAGGGACCGTTCCTGATACGGGAGATGCCGTGACGGGCGAGGGCGGTTCTGATGCGGCGGAAGACATCTATCCGGAGAGTTGGAGCGAAGAGATGGAGGGCGTCAAGAAAGCGGTGACGGATGCCCTGGGCAGCGACTATTGGCCGAACACCATGATTTATACGGATTACCTGGAAGGGGCTTTCGGGCTGTCCGCCGACCTGTATGAGGATTATTTCGGCGAGATGCCCATGATCAGCACCAACGTGGACATGATCCTGGTAGTGAAGCCGAAAGAGGGCTGTGCCGAAGAGGTGGAGGAAGCCCTTAGCGCATACCGTGACAGGATGGTGCAGGACACGATGCAATATCCCCAGAACCTGGGCAAGATCCAGGCTTCCGTCGTGGAAACGGTGGGGGATTATGTATGTTTCGTCCAACTGGGCGCAGATGTGGACGATTTGTTGGATTCCGGAGATGAAGTGGTCATTGAGCATTGCCAGGAACAGAACCAGCTGGCCCTGGATGCGATCGAGGATTATTTAAACCAGTAAGAACGGGGTCTGAGGCATGGTTTTCAGCAGTATCATCTTCCTATTTCGTTTTTTGCCCTTTTTCTTGTTGCTTTATTTCTTAGCGAACGTGTTCCCTGACCGGGTTGCCCAGAGGATGAAGAACGTCATCCTCTTTTTGGGCAGCCTTGTTTTTTATGCCTGGGGGGAACCGGTCTACATAACGCTCATGCTGTTTTCCACGGTTTCCGACTATCTCCATGGCAGGGCCATCGCGAATTGCAGGGAATCGGGGTCCGGACGCGGCAGGCGTAAGGCGAAGGCGCTCCTGGCTTCCTCCATTTGCATCAATCTTTTCGTGCTGGGCTTTTTTAAATATGCGGACTTTTTGGTCGGGACGGTGAACTTTCTTTTGGGGACGAAGATCCCTCTGCTGGGGCTGCCGCTTCCCATCGGCATTTCTTTCTACACGTTCCAGACGATGTCCTATACCATAGACGTGTACCGGGGCAAGGCGGGCGTGCAGCGGAACTTCCTGGATTTTGCGGTGTTCGTCACCATGTTCCCCCAGCTTATCGCAGGGCCGATCGTGAAATACACGGATGTGGAACGCGACCTGCATGAGCGCAAGACGGACATCCTGGGGATCAGTTATGGCTGCCGCCGCTTCGCCGTAGGCTTGGGCAAAAAGGTGTTGTTAGCCAACAATATCGGCATGCTTTGGGAAGAAATCCAGGTGATGGATTACGCCTCCATGGACGTGTTGAGCGCCTGGCTGGGGATTACCGCCTTTGCCCTGCAGATTTATTTTGACTTTTCCGGCTATTCAGACATGGCGATCGGTCTGGGGTCCATCCTGGGCTTCCATTTCCCGGAAAATTTCCGCCATCCCTATACCTGCGCCTCGATCACGGAATTTTGGCGCAGATGGCATATCAGCCTGGGAAGCTGGTTCCGGGATTATGTCTATATCCCTTTGGGAGGCAACCGAAAGGGCCTGGGCAGGCAGATGTTCAACATCCTGGCCGTGTGGATGTTGACCGGCATCTGGCATGGCGCAGGCTGGAATTTCCTGCTTTGGGGATTGTGGTTCGCGGCGTTTTTGATCTTGGAGAAATCTTTCCTGGGCAAGGCGCTTGAGCATCTGCCGAAAATAGTGGGCTGGGCCTATTCCATGGTGGTCGTTCTGGTGGGCTGGGTCTTTTTCGAGGTGGAGGGCGTCTCGCAGTTCCTCTGGTACCTGAGGGCCATGTTCGGGGCGAACGGCGCAGGGTGGTACAGCGACAGGGGGCTGTTTTTACTTTTGGAATATTTCTTCGTCCTGGCGGCTGCCATGTTTTTGGCGACGCCGGTGATGGAGTGGGGGTCCGATGCCTTAGAGCGGGCCCAGGGCGGCGCAGGCATCGCTTTGCGCAGGCTGCTGCAGAAAGCGGTCCCCGCCCTTTTGCTGCTGGCATCCTTGGCTTATGTGGTGGATGCTTCGTATAATCCCTTTTTGTATTTCCGATTTTGAGATAGGAGGCGGGACTCATGGATGACGATAAACAGGACGCCTGGTTGGCAGTCGGCTTTTTGTGCGCGATCATGCTGCTTTTCCTGATCGTGGACCTGGTGCAGGAGGATCGGCTTTTTTCAGAAAATGAGAACCGCGTCCTGGCGAAGCGTCCGGCGCTTAGCTGGGAAGCGCTTGCCAGCGGGAAATTCATGGAACAATATGAGGACTATGTTTCGGATCAGTTCGTAGGGCGGGACAACTGGATTGAGCTTAAGACCCGCAGTGAGCTTTTTTTACGGAAAAAAGAGATCAACGGCGTATATTTGGGCAAGGACCGGTACCTGATCGAGCAGCACCTCCCGGAGGACGTGGATGCCAAGACCGTGGCGTCGAAGCTTAGGCTGTTGCAGGGCTTGGTGGTAAAATATGGGGCGAAGGTCATGCTGGTGCCGACCGCGGACAATGTGCTGACGGACAAGCTGCCGGCATACGCGCCGTTCTATGACCAGGATGAATTGCTTGGCCAGGCGCGGTCCGCCGTGGGAGAGGAAGCCTACATTGATGTGGCGTCCGCGCTACGGGAGCATGCGCAGGAAGAGATTTATTACCGGACGGACCACCATTGGACCTCCCTGGGCGCCTATTATGGGTACCAGGCCTGGCTTGGACATACCGGGAAGCTGACAAATGTCAAATACGATACGCAGGGCATGGAAACGGTCACACAGGATTTCCTGGGCACGCTGCATTCCAAGATCAACCTGCCCGTGGCGGCGGACGAGATCCGCTTCTTCCCTGAGACCCTGGATAGGCCTGTGAAGGTCACTTATGATTACAATACCGAGACTTCTTCCCTTTATGAGGATTCTTACCTGGAGGGGAAGAACAAGTACGGCTTTTTCCTGGACGACAACCATGGCTTCGTGGAGGTTGAGACCGGATATCAGAACGGGCGGGAACTTTTCGTGTTAAAGGATTCCTACGCGAACTGCTTCATCCCCCTGCTTACGCCCCATTATGAGCGCATTTATGTGGTGGACCTGCGTTATTACAACGGCAGGCTGTCCCAGCTGATGGATCCGTACATGGGCGCCAGCACGGATGTGCTGGTTTTGTATAACTGCATACACTTTTTAGAGGATTTTCAATATTATGGATAAATTAGTGGTTCCGCAGAACACCATAGAGGTGCTTCAGAAATATCAGTTTCGTTTTCAGAAAAAATACGGGCAGAATTTCCTGATCGATACCGGCGTACTGGAACGCATCGTGCGGGCGGCGCGGATCGGGAAGGAGGACTGCGTGCTGGAAATCGGGCCCGGCATTGGGACGATGACCCAGTATCTGGCGGAAGACGCCAGGGAAGTCATAGCGGTGGAGATAGACAAGGCGTTGATCCCGATCCTGGAGGATACGCTTTCCGCTTACGAAAATGTGACGATCTTGAACGAAGACATCTTGAAAGTGGACCTTAGGAAGCTGGTGGAAGAAAGGAACGCGGGCAGGCCGATCAAGGTGGTGGCGAACCTCCCTTATTATATCACCACGCCGATCCTCATGAGCCTGCTGGAGCGGCGCATCCCCTTGGACAGCATCACCGTCATGGTGCAAAAAGAGGTGGCGGACCGGATGCGGTCCGGCCCCGGCTCTAAGGACTACGGCGCGTTGTCCCTGGCGGTCCGTTATTATGCGGAGCCTAAGCTTGTAGGGAACGTGCCGCCCAACTGCTTCCTGCCCAGGCCTACGGTGGGGAGCGCCGTGATCCGCCTGGATTGCCGGAAAGAGCCGATTGCCGAGGTGTCGGATGAAAAGTTTTTGTTTGCCGTGATCCGCGCCTCGTTCAACCAGAGGCGCAAGACTTTGCTGAACGGCTTGGGCAATGCGCCGGACCTGGGGCTGGATAAGGAGAAGATAGGGGAAGCGCTATCCCAGATGGGGCTTTCTTCGTCTGTCCGCGGCGAAACTTTAACATTGGAGCAGTTTATTACGCTTGCAAATAAGCTGAAAGCGTGATACACTAAAAAATGGTGTAATGTGGTGGAGTATAGGCGTAAGGTAAATGCAGGACGGGAGAGCACCCAAGATTGAAATAAGGGAGTGAGATACCTTGGATAAGTATGAGTATAAACTGAGTTCGGAAGAGATCAAGCGGCTGATCGCCGAAGGGGATTATGCCAAGGCGGCGGAAATCGCGGACACGATAGACTGGCGGCGCGTGAAAAGCGTCATGATGCTTTGCAAGATCAGCGACTTATATAAAATCAATAGAAGATATGAAGATGCCAGGGACTTATTGTTGCTGGCATATGATCGTCGTCCGGGAGGACGGGCCATTTGTTATTCCCTTTGTGAGTTATCCATCAAGATGGAAGAGTTCGTCCAGGCGTTGGAGTATTATAAGGAGTTCGTGCAAGTCGCGCCTCGGGATACCGGGCGGTACATTTTACAATATAAGCTTTATGAAGCGCAGGATGTGAGCCTGGAAGAGCGCATCGCGGTCCTGGAGGAATTGAAGAAGAGGGATTACCGCGAGCGGTGGGCTTACGAGCTGGCTTATCTTTATCATCGTATCGGGCTGGCGACCCGTTGTGTGGAAGAGTGTGATGAGCTGATCCTGTGGTTTGGCGATGGAAAGTATGTGATCAAGGCGATGGAGCTTAAAATGCTCCATGAGCCGCTTACGCCGCAGCAGCAGTGCATTTATGACAATCGGTTCAAGAGGGACGAAGAGGTTTACGAAAGCGCGGCTGGGGAAGAGGCGGCCGCCATGCCGGAAGCAGCGCAGGAGGAAAGCGAAGAAGCTTATTCCGGCGAGGAGCTGGAGGGACAGCCTTATGGACCTGCTGAGGAAGAAGTCGCAGGGGAAGAGATCGCAGGGGAAGCGGTTGCCGGGGAAGAGGCGGTCGGAGAGGAGCCTGCAGGGGAATTAAGCTCTGCGGAACCTACACGTGTCTATGACAGCCACTATACCGAGGCGGTGGAAGCGGCCCTTGCCATGGAAAAAGAAGGCGCAGAGGCCGCCTTGCCGGAAGAGGAAGAATTGGACATCCAGGTGAAGACTATGGATGTCAGCCAATATAATACGATCAATCTGCAAAAGGAGCTTGCCGAGGGCTTAAAGGAGGTTTTGGAGGAGGGCGCTCCGGAAGCGGCCTCGTCGGAAGCGGAGGGCGGAGACGCCGCAGGCGGGAACCCGGACGGCGAGTATGTCGAGGCGGGGTATCCGGAAGAGGGTTACGCCGAGGAAGAATATTCGCAAGAGGGGTATGCCGAAGAGGGCTACCCGGAAGAGGGGTATGCTGAAGAAGGCTATCCGGAAGAAGGCTATGTTGAGGGTGAGTACCCAGAAGAGGGCTATGCAGAGGAAGGCGCTCCGGAAGAGGGTTACACCGAAGAGGGCGCCCTGGAAGAGGGTTACGCTGAAGAGGGGGCACGGGAAGAAGGTTATCCTGAGGAGCCCTCGCAGGAGGCGGATGCCGAGCCTGCAGCTGCCGTAGAGGAAGGGGCAGCCGAGAAAGCTGGGGCTGCTGGTGCCGCTTCCCTTGCAGAGTTAGGAACAGAAGCTGCCGGGACCGAGAATGCCGGCAAAGAGGAGCCCATTCAAGAAGTTCCTTTGCCAAGAGAGTTGGAAGAGGTCCTTTCCATGGAGTCTGACGGGCAGATCAGCCTGGTCGTGCCGGATGAGGTCAAGAAGCAGGAGCAGGTTGAGGGACAGATCAGCCTGCGCGCCATGATCGCAGCCAGGAAATTCGGGGAAGATAAGGCTCCCTATGGGAAGCCGTACCAATATGTGGTAGAGAAGCCGGTTGAAGAGGCGAAGGAACCTGCGGAGGCTTATGAGGAAGGACCTGCCGAGGATGTGCAGGAGGTTGAGGAAGTTTATGAGGAAGCTTCTGCTGAGGAAGCAGAAGAGCCTGCGGAAGAAGCCGAGGAAGCCGAGGAGCCTGTGGAGGGTGTGCAGGGGTCTGAGGAGGATTATGGGGAAAAGCCTGCCGATGACGGGCAGGAGGTTGAGGAAGTTTATGAGGAAGCTTCTGCTGAGGAAGCAGAAGAGCCTGCGGAAGAAGCCGAGGAGCCTGTGGAGGATGTGCAGGGGCCTGAGGAAGCCTACGAGGAAGCTGTCGCCAGGGCGCTGGAAGAAGTCGCCGAGGAAGAATGGGAGGTCGTGGAGAAAGCCGCCAAGGGTCTGGAAGATGCCGCCCCGAAAGGGCAGGAGGCCGCCGAAGGGCTTGACGAAGGAGCCGAGGATGCTGCTGCAACCCGCGGGAAGAAGCGTTTCGGCTGGGGCAGGGCGTCCGCCAAGTCGGTCGCTAAGCCCGCGAAAGGTCTTGCCGGACAGGATAAGCCTGGCGCCGCCGAAGAAGACGGCGTAAGCACGAAAGAGGAGAAATCCGGCAAAGGGCAGGCGGCGGACGACGGGAAGGCGGACGGAGCCGGCAAGGAAGCCGCGGCGGAATCCGCGAAGCAGGAGAAAGCCACCGTGGAACGCGACCAGGCTCGGGTGCGTGACTTGACAAAAGAAGAGGTCGCCCTTTTTGACCAGTTCCTCCAGAATAAGGAGGACCGGGAAAAGCTGGTGAAAGCCCTGGATTCGATTTCCCTGGCCGCCTATACGGGCAATGTGGTCGTGACGGGCGACGAAGGGATGGATACGTATGCGTTGGCGAAGAACATCGTCTGCTATGTACAGATCTCGGATACCAACTTCTCCGGCAAGACGGCTAAGATTACGGGCGCTTCCCTGAAGCGGGAGGACGTGTCCAAGATTTTGGACCATTTGAAGAACGGCGCGTTGATCATCCAGAAAGCTTCCGGCATGGAAACCAAGGTGGTCGGAGAGCTGTTTAAATATTTACAATATGAATCCATCGGAATCATCGTCATCCTGGAGGACAGCAAACGGGCGATGAACAAATTCCTGACGCAGCATAAGAAGCTTGCGGAGTGCTTTAACGCGCGCATCGACCTGGAAGCGCTGGACAATGACGCTTTGGCGGAATTTGGCAAGGAATATGCCCATAAGCAGGAATACGCCATTGATGAAATGGCCATGTTGGCCCTCCATACCAGGATCCAGGATATGCAGAGCAGCGACCATGCGGTCACGGTAGCGGAGGTCAAGGGAATCGTCGATGATGCCATTCACCATGCCAATCGCAAGACTTTGAAGCATTTCTGCGATGTAGTGCTGGCGAAGCGTTATGACGAGGAAGACATGATCATTTTGCGGGAAAAAGATTTTACGGCCTAAGGAGACTGCGATGACGAAGAAGAAAGCCCCCATGGCGGAACGGGAAAGGGTGTTCCTCTCCGAAATGGACCAATATCTGTTCGCCCAGGGGACCCATTATGATATTTATAAAAAATTAGGCGCCCATTTGTCCGTGGAAGACGGCAAAGAAGGGGTATATTTTGCCGTATGGGCCCCGCATGCGGAGGAAGTGCATGTCGTGGGATCCTTTAATACCTGGAACGAGGGAAGCCATCCCATGGCCAAGCTGGGACCGGGCGGCATCTGGGCGTTGTTCGTCCCCGGCGTGAAAGAGGGGGCGCTGTACAAATTCCTGATCACCACCCAGGACGGCAGGATGCTGTATAAGGCGGACCCGTTCGCCAACCAGGCGGAATACCGCCCCGCGACCGCCTCCATCGTCACGGACATCACGGGCTTTCCCTGGAAAGATGATCGGTGGATGAAAGCCCGCGACCAGAAGGACATGAACAAGGAGCCCATGGCGATTTACGAATGCCATATCGGTTCTTTCATGAAGCATCCGGACGGTGCGGAGGGCTTCTATAATTACCGCCAGTTCGCAGACCGTATCGTGGATTATTTGAAGGAAATGAAGTACACCCATATCGAGTTGATGGGCATTGCGGAGTTCCCTTACGACGGCTCCTGGGGCTACCAGGTGACGGGGTATTATGCCCCCACGTCCCGATACGGCACGCCTAAAGATTTCATGTACTTGGTCAATGAGCTGCATAAGGCCGGCGTGGGCGTCATCCTGGATTGGGTTCCGGCGCATTTCGCGACAGACGACCATGGCTTGGCGGAATTTGACGGGCAGCCCTTGTTTGAGCATCCTGACCCGAGGCGCGGCTCCCAGCCTGACTGGGGCACGAAAATTTTTGATTATGGCAAGATGGAAGTGAAGAATTTCCTCATCGCCAATGTCCTTTATTGGCTGCGGGAATATCATGTGGACGGCATCCGTGTGGACGCCGTGGCTTCCATGCTTTATCTGGATTATGGGAAAAAAGACGGGCAATGGCTTCCGAACCGTTACGGCGGCAACAAGAACCTGGAAGCGGTGGAGTTCTTCCGCCATATGAATTCCGTGGTGCGCGGAACTTATCCCGGCTTCATCACCATTGCCGAAGAGTCCACCGCTTGGCCCAACGTGACCAGCAAAATAGGCGATGAGAACGACGGGCTTGGCTTTTCTTTCAAGTGGAATATGGGCTGGATGCACGACTTCTGTGAATATATGAAGCTGGATCCCATTTACCGTAAAGGGAACCACTACGCCATGACCTTTGCCATGAGTTATAATGACAGTGAAAATTATATCCTGCCGTTGTCCCATGACGAAGTCGTTCACTTGAAGTGTTCCATGCTCAACAAAATGCCTGGCTATCCGGACGATAAATATGCCAACCTTCGGGTGGGCTACACGTTCCTGTTCGGACATTGTGGCAAGAAGCTCCTTTTCATGGGGCAGGATTTCGGGCAGGAAAGGGAATGGAGCGAGGCAAGGGAGTTAGATTGGTACTTGTTGGCGGAGAAAAACCACAAGGGCTTGCAGGAATATATGAAGGAACTCTTGCGGATCTACCGGAAGTACCCTTGCATGTACGAGTTTGATAATAGCTGGGACGGCTTTGAATGGATGAACGCGGACGACAGGGACCATAGCGTGTATTCGTTCGTGCGCAAGTCCTCGACAGGGCGCAACAGCATACTTTTCGTCCTGAACATGACGCCTATGAAATGGGAAAATTACATGGTAGGGGTGCCTAAGGACAAGAAGTACCGGCTTCTGCTCAACAGCGACGAGGAACGTTTCGGCGGCAGGGGCGGCATCCTCCCTGAGGAGCTTAGCGCGCAGAAAAAGCCCTGCCATTTTAAGGAATACTCCATCACGTTCGACGTGCCGCCTTATGGGGCTGTCCTTTTCCTGTTCTGATGACGCAGGATGCGCAAGGCGCATGGCCCGCCGCGTCAGGCGGGTGCTGGGTATGGGCGAGGTAGTCAGTTTGCTGGCCCCGCAGGATGCGTCAGGCGGGGGCTGGGTATGGGCGAGGCAGTCAGCCCGCTGACCCCGCAGGATGCGTCAGGCAGGGAGCTCGGACAGGAGGAGCTGTTTGGAGGCGGGCTCCGTTTGCTCCTGCTTCGCAGCCAGTTCGCTCAAATGCTTATAGCGCTTAAGAAGCGCATTGATCTCAAAAATATAGCAGTCTATCATATCTTCTTCGACGGCGTTGTCAAAACCCGCATAAGCGATCTCTAAAGCGATGCGGGTTTTTTCGATGTCTTCTTTCAGGGTCGGGAGGCACAGTTCCTCCGTGGGCTTATCGGAAGTTTCCATTCTTTGGCTGAAATAGGTTTTCATGACATGCTCCTTTCGGGGCGTTTGGACGGCTTCTCATTTGCCATCAAGGTCATTTGTGACGCTCCGCACAGTAAAATTATAGCCTGTTTCTTATAAAATATTCCCAGCCGTGTCAATTCTTTCCAGCTTTACGCGCAGGGCTTAAGCTTCTAATGCGGGGCTTAAGAAGACTAATGCGGGGCTTAAGGAAATGCTCCGTAAAGGGAGAGGCCGGCACATTTTCACGCGTCCTTGCGCATAAGATGGAACAAGACCAGGTGGGACGAGGCAAGGAGGAGACGATGGTTCGGTATATGGGTATGGTGGCCATCGCGGCGGTATTCTTAGCCATCCTTTTAGCGGGAGCGTTGCGGCAGCATGCGGAGTGGCTGTTAAACCTGTTGCTGCGGGCCGTGCTTGGCATGGTGGCGATCTATTTCATCAATGAATTTCTCGCCGCAAGGGGGATTGAAAGGCTTGTCGGAATAAACGGAATTACGTTTTTGACATCCGCAATCCTTGGATTTCCCGGGCTTGCGGCACTTTATGGGCTCGGATTTTATCATTTATTGTGAAAAACGGCGAAAATGAAAATTTTGTCCCAGCCTACTGGACAAACCGGGAAAGAACGTCTATAATGCACTTACAACCCAGTTGCAGGCGAGAGGGGACGCTGGCGGCAGGGTTGGTGCATTCGGATGTATCTTATGTTTTGTATCTTGGTACCATTCTTGAGGGCCATTGGATCCGGCCCAAAGCTTCCATTGTACATGAGGAGGAGATGATGGTTTGGCAGCGCTGTGCCTTATGTTGTTTTTAGCCTGCCTGTACGATTATCGGAAGGCGAAGGTCCCGAACTGGCTGGTGTGCCTGATATTCCTGCATGGGGCAGGCTTCCGGTATTGGGATGCGGGAGGCGGCGGTTTGAAAGAGTTTTCCGCCAGTTTTTTGACCGTACTATTGATGTCATATCCATTATTCAAGATCGGTGCCGTCGGAGCCGGAGATGTGAAGCTTTATTCTGCGGCTGCGGGGTACCTGTCAGGACGGGCGCTTGCCTGTCTCTTGTCCTATTCTTTGCTGGTTGCAGCATGTATTTCCATAATCAAGATTTGCAGGGAGCGGAGCGGGAAGGAAAGGTTTGGGTATTTTTGCGCTTATTTCGCGGATATCTGCCGGACCGGACAGTGGAAGCTTTATTTTGAGGACTGCGCGGATTTGAGGAAGGCGGGGGTCCGTCTGTCAGGACCGTTGTTTGTCGGCGTCCTTTTGCATTTGGGAGGTGTCTATTAATTGAAAAGCCATACGATGGTGCTGTGTGATACGGAAGAAGAGTATGCCCAGCATATGACGGAATTTATCAAGTCCCACAGGGACGTCCCCTGGGAGGTTTATACCTATACGGATGTGGACAAGCTGGCGGATTTCATAGGGAAAGAGGCGGTGGACCTCCTGGTGGTGGCGGAAAGGGCTTATACGGAAGAGGTAAGGAAGCTTCCCGCGCTTAAGACGGTGCTGTTAAATGAAAGCGGCGTCATACGATATGGGACCATTCGCAACGTGAATAAGTATCAAGCGGCGGAAGAGGTCTATAAGGAATTGCTGGGCGTTTATATGGAAGTGGCACAAGCGCCCCTGCCGAAGCTCTCAGAGGGCTCCCATACCAAGCTGATCGGCATGTTTTCCCCTGTGAAAAGGTGCCTGCAGACTTCTTTCGCCCTGACGCTGGGGCAGATGTTGGCGGACCGGAATAGGGTGCTTTACCTGAATTTCGAGCACTATGCCGGGAACCGCGAGCTTTTGCCGGACGCGCAGGAAAGGGACTTGGCGGACGTCGTGTTCTTCTTGGGGTCCGACAGTGATAAATTCCTGCTTCGCCTGCAGACCATGGTGCAGAAGAAAGGGCGTATGGATTATGTGCCGCCGGTCAGGACCGGTTGGAACCTGTTAGAGGTGACAGGGGAGGAATGGCTGGAATTGCTGCGCAGGATCGGGGATTGGGGGGAGTATGATTATGTCATCCTGGACTTAAGCGAGAACATCCAGGGACTGTTCCCTATTTTACGGCTTTGCAGCCGGGTATTTACGCTGACGAAGGACGATCGTGCCGCCCGGGGGAAAGTCGCGCAGTATGAGCAGGTGCTTTCCCTGTACGAATATGAGGATGTCCTGAATAAGACCAGCCAATATCGCCTGCCCAGGTTTAGGCATCTGCCGGAAAGCGTGGAACAGATGACGAAAGGAGACCTGGCGGATTATGTGAGGCGTGTCGCCGAGGAGGTGCTGCATGAAGGAATGGAACCAGTGGAAGAAAGACCTGAGGGAAAAGGTGCTGTCCAGAGTAGACTATGGGAGGGAGACTACAGATGATGAGGTAGAAGAGATGATAGAGGAGGCCATCCTGGAGGAGGCGGAGCTGCGAAAGTGCCCGCTTGCCCAGAGGAAGCGCCTGAAGAGGGAGTTATTTGATTCCATGCGTCGGCTGGACCTTTTGCAGATGTTCGTGGAGGATCCCTCTATCACGGAAATCATGATTAACGGGAAAGACTGTGTGTTCGTGGAGCGGGAAGGCTGTTTGCAGGAGTTGGACGTGGGATTTGAGTCCACGGAGAAGCTGCAGGACGTCATCCAGCAGATCGTGGCGAAGTGCAACCGGGTGGTGAATGAATCGTCTCCCATCGTGGACGCCCGTTTGGAAAATGGCGCCCGGGTCAATGTTGTCATGAACCCGATCGCTTTAAATGGACCGATCGTGACCATCCGGCGCTTCCCCGAGAAGCCGATCACCATGGAAGAGTTGCTGCGCCGCCGTTCCATCGGCAGCGAGGTAGCGGTCTTCCTGGAGGATTTGGTGAAAGCGAAATACAATATTTTCATCAGTGGCGGCACCGGAAGCGGCAAGACCACGTTCCTCAATGTATTATCAGGCTTCATCCCGAAGCAGGAGCGGGTCATCACGATCGAGGATAACGCGGAACTGCAGCTGCAGGGGCTGCGTAACCTGGTACGGCTGGAGACGCGCAACCGCAACATGGAGAATTGCCAGGAGATCACGATGCGGGACCTGATCAAAGCTTCCCTGCGGATGCGGCCGGACCGCATCGTGGTGGGGGAGGTCCGCGGCGCGGAAGCGGTGGACATGATCCAGGCGATGAATACGGGACATGAGGGCAGCATGAGCACTGGCCATGCCAACAGCGCCAAGGATATGCTGTCCCGGTTGGAGAATATGATCCTGATGGGGATGGAGATCCCCCTGGCGGCGATCCGGCAGCAGCTGGCTTCCGGCATCGACATCATCGTCCATCTGGGGCGGCTGCGGGACCGTACCAGGAAGCTTATGCAGGTAGTAGAAGTGGCAGGCTACGCGGATGGGGAGATTTTGTTAAACCCTCTTTTTGCCTTTGAAGAGACCGGGGAAGACGATAAAGGGAACGTCGTCGGCGAGTTTAAGAGGAAAGGGGAGCTGATTCATGGGGAAAAGCTTCAAATGGCAGGAATGGAAAGGAAAGGCGGCCAGGGGCGTGCGTGAGAAGGACGAAAAGGGTGGAAAGAACCCGCCGCATGAATGGAAGCCGATGGAAAAGCTGCTGGAGTTAGGGAAATGCTGTGGAGTGGTGGCGCTCTTTTCCTGGTTCTTTTATCGCAGCGCATGGGCGGCGCTCCCCTTGTGCGCGGTGGGCGTGGCCTTATGGAAGAAGGATGCGCGGCATAAGGTGGAGGAAGACAGGCGGACCTTGGTCTTGCAGTTTTGTGACTGCATCTGTTGCGCCGACACCGCCATGCGGGCGGGATATTCCATTGAAAACGCCATGGTTTCCACGATTCCTGACATGGAGCTGATGTATGGGGCGCAGTCCGCGATCTGCAGGGAGCTGGAAAGGATACGGCGCGGCTTGGTGGTGGGCGTGACGCTGGAAAAGCTTTTGCAGGACCTGGGCGAGAGCAGCAAGGCGGGACCGATCCGGGAATTTGCCGATGTGTTGGCGATCGCCAAGCGCAGTGGCGGAAGCATGGCGGAAATCATCCGGTCCAGTTCGGAGATGATACATAGACAGGTGGAAGCGGAAGAGGAGATTCGTACGCAGACGGCGGCAAAGCGTATGGAGCAAGGCATCATGAACCTGATGCCGTTTGCGATCGTCCTTTATTTGGAGGGGAGCAACCCGGGCTATTTTGACATGTTGTTCCATAATTGGCAGGGGAACTGCATCATGAGCGGCTGCCTGGCGGCCTATTTGGGGGCTTATTTCCTGGCGGAGAAGCTTCTCAAGGAAATCGCTTCCACATGGGGATGAAAAGGAGCTGGTCTTAAGGGGAGGGCAGGATGTTTTATCTGGGTGCACTGATATTGGCAGGATATGTACTGCTTTGGCTGGCGGCAAGCAGGGGGCGGCTGGCGGAAGCCACTGCCCGGGACGTCCCGCCGCAGACGGAGAAGCTGCTTGCGCCGTTTTATCGAATGGGGAGCCTGCTGCTTCATTTGGCATATGACGGGAGGGGACGGGCGCTGGGGACGCCGGCCGTCCGCCGAAGATTGGGCAGGCTTAAGCCTTCGGAAAATGAAGCTGGGCTGGCCTGGGGATATTACGTGAGGAAATGCGCCTTGTCCATGGCGTTCTCCTTAGTCGGCACGGTTTTGGGCTGCCTTGTCAAATGGCAAGTCCTGCAGTCCGCCCATTTGCAAGGCGGTGAGATCTTTCGGGGAAGCTATGCGGCGGAGGACCAGGAGGTCCTGCTTAGGGCGAAAGTGGACCAGGAGCTGGAGCAGGAATTTTCCATTAGCGTAAAGGGACAGATCCCAGATTGGGAGGAAGCGGACCGTTTGGAGGATGCTTTCTGGGAAGAGATGGAACGGGTCGCCCTGGGTGAGAACGCTTCCTGGGAGGAAGTGACGGATGAGTTGGATCTTGTGGAATGCCTGGAAGGATACCCTTTCGAGGTGGAATGGGCCAGCTTGCGCCCGGACTTGGTGGATGCGTATGGTTGGGTGCGTTCCCTGGAGGATGGAGGACGGGAAGAAGCGGTCCTGACAGCCCATGTACGTTATGGGGAATGGGAATGGGAACATGAACGGCCGATCGTGGTTACAGCCCTGCCTAAAACGGAACAGGAAGAACTTCACGATGGGTTGGAATCCCTGTTGGCCGCGTCTGAGGAATCTTCGCGGACCAGGGAGCGATGGAAGCTGCCGACGGAATGGGAAGGTCACGAAATCCAATGGACGGAAAAGCAGGAGGACTTAAGCATGCTGCTCTGGGGGCTGGGCATTGTGGCGGCAGCGGGGTCGTTTTTCCTGGCAGACCGGGACCTGGGGGCGAAAGTGGAGGAAAAAGAGCGGCAGTTAAAGGAAGCTTATCCATTGATCGTCAATAAATTGCTTCTCTATGTCGGAGCGGGGATGAATGTCCGCAGCGCCCTGTCCAAGATCGCAGGAGATTACACGGCGGACCGCTCCCGGGGCGGGCCGGTCCATCCTGCCTATGAGGAGCTGCTCTACACTTGCCGGGAGCTGCAGGCGGGCGTCTCTGAAGCGACTGCTTATGAAAACCTTGGCAAAAGAAGCGGCGTCCAGGAGTATGTCCGTTTCTGCGCCTTGTTGTCCCAAAACCTGAAAAAGGGAAGCGGCATGCTGAAAGAGCGGTTGTCAGAGGAGGCCAGGCGGTCCGGGCAGGAGCAGATGAACCGCTTTCGGCAGAAAGGCGAGATGGTGTCGACCAAGCTGCTGGTCCCTATGGTGATGATGCTGGGGATCGTCATGGTCATGATCATGATACCGGCATTTGGATCGTTTTGACGTGGAATGCCGCCCCCTGGCGGCGGTTGAGAGGGATGCCGCCCCTTTGCGGCGCATGAAGCAAGCCGCCTGGCGCGGTTGAGAGGGATGCCGCCCCTGGCGGCGCATGAGGCAAGCCGCCTGGCGGCAGAAAGGAGAAAGGATTGAAAACTTGGAAAGAGTTCTGGAAAGAGGAAGATGGGATGGGGACGGTGGAAATCATCCTGATCATTGTGGTGCTTGTAGGGCTGGTCATCGTGTTCAAATCACAGATCACCCAGATCGTGGAGTCCATTTTTTCCAAGATCACTTCACAGACCAACAAAGTGTGATACGACAGCCTTTGGACAGTGTCATGTGCTGGCAGGGCAAGCCACGCCGGATCCTGGGTGGCATCACGGACCGTCCGGGATATCTTACAGTATATATGGCATTGTCCCTTCTGGTGCTCTTATCATTATTTTTCGCGTTGTTGGAGGGCGTACGCCAGAACGCTGTATGCCTGGAGGGCAGCCTGATCGTGGATGTCGGGCTGGACAGCGCCTTGGCAGAATATCATCAAGAGCTCTTCAAACAGTATAACTTATTCTATATTGACACTTCTTATGGCTCGGCGCAGCCATCCATAGAAACGGTCGAGCGCCATGTACTGGATTATATCACCCGTAACTGCGAGACGAATGAGGTGCTTTTGGGGGATTGGCTGTATCGGGATTTCCTGGCGCTGCAGCCTGGAGAAGTGCGGATCGTCCGCGCCTTGGCAGCAACGGATTCCTCTGGCGCATGGTTCCGCAGAAATGCGATAGAAGCGGTCCGGGACGATGTGGGCCTTACTTATTTGCAAAGCCTTGCTTCCTGGATCCAGACTGTGGAGGAGAAAGACCTGGAGGAACGCGATTTGGCTTCGGAGAAACGCAAGGCGGAAGAAGAAATCCGGGATTATGGCGTAAATAGTTTGGAAGTGGGGGAGGGGTGGCTTGACCTGGAAGAGGATGCAGCCGCTCCATCCGTAACCGCCCCATCCCAGGAGATGCCCGACGGGAAAGGGATCCTGGGGCTGGTTATGGATGCGAAAGCCCTGTCTGGGCTTTCCCCTGTGAGCGTGGATGTTGGGAGCCTGGCGTCCACACGGCGCAGGCAGGGGAAGCTTGGCAGTGGGAATTGGGTGGCTCCCGAGGAAGAAAGTCTTTTGGACAAGCTGCTTTTCGTGGAATATATCTTCCGTTATTGTGGAAATTACAGGAGCCCTTTGGATAAGGGCGTCCTGCGTTACCAGGCGGAATATGTGGCGGCGGGCAAGACGAGCGACCTGGAGAACCTGAAAGCCGTGGCAAACCGGATCAGCGCCATTCGATGGGTGGCGGATTTATTAACCTTGTATTCGGACAAGGAAAAATGTGAACTGGTAGCCGGAGTGTGCGATTTGGCGGCAAGCCTGGTGTTGCTGCCGGAAATCGCGCCTCTTCTGCAGACGGTGGTCTTGTTGGGCTGGTCTTACGCGGAAGCGCTCTATGACGTGAAGTGCCTTTTGTCAGGCGGGAAAGTGCCCCTGATAAAAGGGAAGGACGCATGGCATTACGACATGGATGCCTTTTTGGAAGGAATATTGGGCGGAAGCGATGAAAGCATGGGGAACAAGGAAGAAGGCGGTTTAGGATATGGGGATTATCTTCGCATTTTGGTGTTCATGGCTCCCAAAGAAGAGCAGACTTTCCGCCTGATGGATGTGGTGGAAATGGATATTCGGCAGACGCAGGGAAACGGGGCGTTTCGGCTTGACGGCTGCATCGACCGCTTTGAGGCAGAGGCGTCCGTGGTCAGTTCCTATGGCTATTCCTATTTTGCCAGGAAGAAAAAGTCTTATTGGTGAGCGCCCGAGTAAGGCGGGCGGCGATGCCTCTTTTATCAATGGGGAAGGAGGGACGCGGGATGGAAGCCTACGATACGATAAAGAAAAATAAGATGAAGCGACCTTCTCCGATGTATCAATTTAGAATAAGCCTTGCCCGGGGCTTATCGTCCCTGTTCTTAGGCGGACCGCCCGCGGAGGGCCTTTCCCTGGACGGGATAGAAGAGGTATCGGCGTCCGCCTTTCAGACGCGCGGCAGCATGACGGTGGAAGCAGCCCTGGTGGTGCCGTTGTTTTTGTTCTTTTTCCTGAATCTGATGTCAGCGATCGAAATGATACGCCTCCATGGGAATCTGCAGGCTGCTTTGTGGGAGACGGGCAGAGAGCTTGCGGTCTATGGTTATGCTTATGACAAGGGACTGGGAGGGGAACGGGAAGAGCAAGCCATCTTGGACCTGGGCGGCACGCTGCTTACGGACTTTGCCGTATACGGAAAATTAGTCAGGGATGTAGGGACCAATTACCTGGAGCAGTCCCCCTTAAGCAATGGCGCAAAGAGTTTGCAGCTGTTGGAATCTTCTTATTTAGGGGAAGGGGATTGCATTGACCTGAAGCTTACCTATTCCGTATCGCCCTGGGTGAAAGTGGTTGGATTTGCCCCTTTTCGCATGAGCAACCGTTATTATGCCAAGGCGTGGACCGGTTATGACTTACAGGGATCGGAAGAAAGCCAGGAGGAAGGGGAGGATTACGTCTATATGACGGAACATGGGAAAGTGTATCATGAAACGCCGGATTGCAGTTATCTTCGGCGCACGGTCCTGGCGGTGGAGGAAGAATCCATAGGTTTTAAGAAAAATGAATCTGGAAAGCATTATACGCCCTGCGAAAGATGCGCAGGCCAGAGGCCAGAGGAAGGCATGGTATATATTACGCCGGACGGGGAAAGGTATCACTCCTCTCGCCAATGTTCCTCATTGAACCGCAACATCCGCACCGTGCCGAGGAAAGAGGTGGAAGGCCGCTATCCTCCCTGCAGCCGATGCGGTAAGAAAGGAGGATGAGGCAGATGGGATGGAACCTGGTTTTGGGCGTTTATCTGATGGCGCTGGGCTGGCATGACGCCAGGAAAGGACAGGTGCCGCTTTCCTGGCTGGGGCTTGGCGGTGCTTTGGTCCTCTTGCAGGCGTCCACAAGCTGGCTGTTTGGCGATGTTGGCTTTGCGGACCTTGCCCAAAGCTTGTGCGAGGGGCTGATTCCGGGCGTCCTGTTGCTTGGGCTTGCCTGGGTGACGCAAAAGATCGGCACAGGGGATGGCTGTGCCTTAATGGTAGTGGGAGGGATGGCAGGGATCGGCCGTTGTTTAGGGAGTTTTTGCTGCAGCCTGGCGCTGTCGGCGTTTTATGCCATGGTCCTTTTGGCGGTAAAGAAAGTAAGCAGGAAACATTGTTTCCCGTATCTTCCGTTCTTGGCTGCGGGATTTTGGCTGGAAGAAGCCATGCGTCTTTTGGGCTAAGGAATGGGGAAGCAAGGAGCATATGGATGGAGGGCGGATATGAAAGCATATTTTAGCGTGGAAGCGGCGTGCATTTTGCCCTTGGTGTTGGGCGTGCAGGTGTTGTTGGTTTACGGAATGTTTTTCCTGTATGACAGATGCCTGCTGGAACAGGACGTGGCTTGGTGGGTCACGGATGGGACGTCTGACTGTGCCCGGACGGGGGAAGAAATGGTAGGCGCGGTCCGAAAGCAGGCGTCTGGTTTCGATTGGGACCGCCTGCTGGCGTGCAGGCCGGGGGAGTGGGATATTAAGGCATCCTTAGGGAAGTTGAGCGCGGAGGTGGAAAGCCGTGTCGAAGTCCCTTTCAGCGGCTTGGCAAAATGGACCGGGGGCGATGGTTGGCGGATACGGGCAAGCCATAGCTGCGTAAGCCTGTCTCCTGCCCTGACGGTCAGGGCGTGCCGCAAATTGTTGGATGCTTTGGAGAAATAAAACAAATCAGAGAAAGATGGGAGGGGTCAAATGTTACAAGCGCAATATGTCAGGAACTTGAATTGTAACTACGAAAGAATCCTTTTGGAGAAGAAGCCGGAAGAAAACCGCTATCAGTATTGCATTGTCACAAGGGGAGGCATTAAACGCCTGTTGCCTTGCAGCCTGCGGTACATCAATGGGCAAGCCTACCTTTATTATGATATTTCTTCCACGCAGAGCATCATGCAGCTGTATTCCGGAAGAAGCGTCGGGCGGGAATGGGTCAGGGATTTATTGTGGAGCATGAAGCAGGTGCAAAGGGAACTGGAACGTTTCCTGTTGGACGATGGCAATCTGATCTGGCATCCGGAACATATCTTCCAGGACCTGGAGAAAAAGGATTTTTCTTTCTTGTATATCCCATATTATGAGGGGGATGACGGGTTCCAGGCATTATTGGATTATCTGGTGGAACGGATCGATTATGATGACGACAAGCTAGTGGAATGCGTTTATTTGATGCACGAACAATTTGAAGAAATAGGGAAGCCGTATCTTCAGGAACGGATTTTTGAAGATGCCCGGCGCCTCGACGAGGCACCGGATGTGGAAGCTTGGGAAAAGCCTGCCCAATCTGTGGGGAACCGTGCCGCTGGATCCGCAGGAAGCCGCGCCGCCGGAGAAAGCAGGGAGGAAGCGCGGATCCGCAAAGGGAGCGCGGAACGGAAACAAGGCCCTGTTATGGCAGAAGCTTTGGGAGACAAAGAGTCTGGAAGCGAGGAGGGACCGGACATGGATCCAGGTCTGCTTTCAGAGGAGAAGTCTAAGAAAGGCATTCGGTATTTCTTTGAGAACAGGAAGAAAAAATTGAAAGAAGAACGAGAGGCGCTGGAAAACCGGAACAGAGAGTTGACCGCTGGTTATGCCGTGGCGGAAGATTCCCTGTATTCATCGTATTCACCCATGGCGGCAGAGGAATCGGAAGAGGAAGAAGAGGAGCTGGGACGGACCATGTATTTTGAAGAGAAAGCCAAGGAGCAGCATGTATATCGGCTTTATGACCAGGATGGGAGGTCTGTATGTGCTTTGGAGCGGGATTCTATGCTGATCGGAAAGAAGAAGGGGGAAACGGACTGCGTTTTGACGGACGGTTCTGTCAGCAGGCTGCATGCCAGGATCACAAAGGAGGAGGATGAATTTTATCTGGAGGATTTGAATTCTACCAATGGGACGTTCAAGAATGGATTAAGGCTCCAGCCGTATGAGAAGCGGAAGCTGATGGAAGAGGATGAAATCCGTTTTGGCAAGGTGATGCTGACCTTTCGGTAATGGTTCGGCTTTCGTAGGACAAATGCCGGATGGGCGGTTTTCATGGTTACATTTTCTTAAAATGGGCAAGTTCCATATTTTCATAAAATGAGTGGGTTCAGTAAGGATTGACGAAACGGGCAAGATAGTGGTACAGTTTTAAGGTAGGTGGTTAAGCCATCGAACGATTGCCGGAACAAGCATCCGGCGAAAGGTGAAAAGAAATATGAGTATCACGAAAGACCAAGTAAAGAGCCAGCCTTTGGTAAGCGCCACGTTGTCCATAATCAATATCGTCGTTTTCCTTGTTTGCCGTTTTACCGGGGAAAGACTGTACCTCCTTGGGGCGCAAAATGTGCCTGCCGTCCTGTTGAACCATGAGTACGGCCGCATTATCTGGGCCATGTTCCTGCATAGCGACCAATACCATTTGTTTAATAACGTGATCATCCTCTTTTTCCTTGGCACCATGATCGAAAAGGAGGTTGGGCATGTCCGGTATACCGTGTTTTACTTTTTGTCCGGCATCTGCGGCAACTTGCTTTCCCTTTTCGTGAAGACCCTGTCGGCGGACTGGTCGTCTTCCATTGGGGCGAGCGGCGCCGTGTTCGGCCTGGTGGGGGTCCTTTTGGGGTTGGTGCTTTTTTCACGCAGGCATCTTCCGAATGTTACGCCTGCCCGTGTGTTGCTTATGATCGCCTTGTCCCTTTATAGCGGCTTTACCGGAAGCAATATAGATAATCCCGCCCATATAGGCGGCTTGATTGCAGGTTTCCTCTTAGGGAGCGCGTCCTGTCTGGCGGAGCGTGTCCGTTATGGCAAAAAGAGGAAGAATGGCAAAGGGGATTTTAATGGGTCCGGATCTGACAAAATGTAGCGGATCCAGATCTGACAAAAAGTATTTACACGCGCCCCATCATTGGATATAATAGGATTGCTCCTGGATCAATGGGATGGAATGCCTGCTTATGGGCGGAAAGGGATGTAAGATAATGAAGAAGGATGATTGTATTTTTTGTAAAATCGCGAATGGGGAGATCCCCTCACGTACCTTGTATGAGGATGAGGCGTTTCGAGTCATTTTAGACCTGGGTCCCGCCACAAGGGGACATGCCTTGCTGATCCCTAAGGATCACGCAGAGGATTTGTTTGGCTTGCCAGATGATGCCGCGGCGTTGGTGCTTCCTGTCGTGAAGAGGGTTGCCGTGCGCATGAAGGACAGGTTGGGCTGTGATGGGCTGAACCTGGTCCAGAATAATGGGGAGGCAGCAGGCCAGACGGTGAAGCATTTTCATGTCCATATCATACCGAGGTACCTTGGCGATGGCCAGGAGATCAACTGGACCCCGACATCTCCGTCAGCGGAAGAATTAGACGGGGTCATGGGCCAGATCCTGGAATAAAGCGCAGGTTTGGCTGGCATTGCTGTGGGAGAGCGAAGGATGAGGACGATAGATGTAAGCGAAATTGTCAGGAATGTCAGGGAGATGTGCATCGAAGCCAATCATTACTTGACTTGCGACATGAAGGAAGCGCTGGAAGAAGCATCCGTGCAGGAGAAATCCCCATTGGGAAGGCGGGTCTTGGGACAGCTTCTGGATAATTTGGATATTGCCGGGGAGGACAGGATCCCCATATGCCAGGATACCGGAATGGCGGTGGTTTTCCTGGAGATTGGACAGGATGTGCATTTTGTGGGAGGTTCCCTGGAAGAAGCCGTCAATGAAGGCGTCCGGCAAGGTTATGCGGATGGATACCTGCGCAAGTCGGTGGTGCGTGACCCGATCGAACGGGAGAATACCAAAGACAACACGCCCGCGGTCATCCATTATGAGGTGAAGCCGGGAGAGGCGGTAAGGATCACGGTAGCGCCCAAGGGTTTCGGCAGTGAAAACATGAGCCGTGTTTTCATGTTAAAGCCGGCGGATGGAATCGAGGGCGTGAAGAACGCGGTGCTTACGGCAGTGAGGGACGCAGGCCCGAATGCCTGCCCGCCCATGGTGGTAGGGGTCGGTATCGGGGGGACCTTTGAAAAATGCGCGTTGATGGCGAAACATGCCTTGACGAGGCCGTTAAAGGAGCGTTCCCCAATCCCTTATGTCCGGGAATTGGAGGAGGAGCTGCTTCGCAAGATCAACCAGTCCGGGATTGGACCGGGCGGATTGGGAGGGACGACCACGGCGCTCGCCGTGAACATTGATACCTATCCGACGCATATTGCGGGGCTGCCTGTCGCGGTCAATATCTGTTGCCATGTAAACCGCCATTTAGTAAGGGAAATCTGAAGAACGTTTGAAGATCCCATGGAAGAAAGCAAAGATTCGAGGTTGTGATGGAGAAGCATTTGAATGTGCCATTTGATAAGAAAGAGGCGCAAGGCCTAAGGTCTGGTGATTATGTGTATCTGACGGGAACCATTTATACCGCCAGGGATGCCGCCCATAAGAGGATGTGGGAGGCCCTGCAGGCGGGAGAAAGGCTGCCGATGCCGTTGGAGGGCAACGTGATTTATTACATGGGACCCTCTCCTGCCAGGGAGGGCAGGCCGATCGGTTCCGCCGGCCCTACCACAGCGAGCCGTATGGATAAGTACGCCCCAACGTTGTTGGACTTAGGCTTGGTTGGAATGATCGGAAAAGGGAAGCGTACCCAGGAAGTGAGAGATGCCATCATCAGGAATGGCGCGGTGTATTTCGCCGCCGTGGGCGGGGCGGGGGCCTTGCTTTCCAAGTCCATTACCAGTTCCGAGGTGGTCGCATACGAGGACCTGGGGACGGAGGCGATCCGCAGGCTGGAGGTGAAAGATTTTCCGGTGATCGTGGTCGATGACTGCAAAGGGGAAGATCTGTATGAGACGGCAGTGAAGCAGTATCGGGAGGAAGCGACATGAGAAGGATAGCATTGATGGTCCTGCGCTTGTTTTATATCGCGCCTTATTACCTGTATCGGATTTGGAAATATGGGAAACAGCCGGATCGTGACCTGGAGGAAGCGTTTGCCTACATTAAAAAAGTGACTAAGGCGGCGAACCATGCCGGCAGGGTCAAGATTGAGGCGCATGGCTTGGAAAACATCCCGAAAGAAAACGGCTTTATCTTTTTCCCGAACCATCAGGGAATGTATGACGTCCTGGTGTTTTTGGATACCTGCCCCGTGCCGTTTGGCTTTGTATACAAGCAGGAAGTAGGCAATATCATCCTCTTGAAACAGGTCATTGCGGCTTTGGGAGCGATCGGCATAGACAGGCAGGATATCCGGCAGTCCCTGCAAGTGATCAAGCAGATGGCGGAAGAAGTAAAGAAAGGAAGGAATTTCCTGATCTTTCCGGAGGGGACCCGAAGCAAGACGCATAATAAGCTGCTGGATTTCAAGGGCGGTTCCTTTAAAAGCGCCCAGATGGCAAAGTGCCCGATCGTTCCCTGTGCCTTGATTGATACGGCGATCCCGTTTGACGAGAAATCCATACGCCCTGTGACGGTCCAGATTTATTACCTGCCTCCGATCTATTATGAAGAGTATAAAGGTATGAAGAGCCATGAGATCGCGGAAGAGGTAAAGCGTCGGATTGAGGCGAAAATCGCGGAAGCCTTGGCGGAAAAAAATCAAAAAAACGATTGACAAACCAAGGAAGCTTAGGTATAATTACTTGTGCGTTACAAGTGGACGCTACAACTTTATATGGATTGGTAGAGACGTTATTCGGATTGTGGAGAAATACTCAAGAGGCCGAAGAGGCGCCCCTGCTAAGGGTGTAGGTCGCTCACGCGGCGCGAGGGTTCAAATCCCTCTTTCTCCGTTTCTTTACCAATGCAAGGATAAAGCCCGGAAATGTTGTATTTCCGGGCTTTTTGTATGCCAATATGCCACGGTTCTCTGCTTTTTATCCGCAGGCTGGCGCTTTTTTTTCACAGAACGGCACGTTTTCCCCGTGCGTTCGGCACCGTTTTGCCCATTCTGGACCTATCCGGGATGTGGCCGCTTTTTCCCGGTCTGCAGTCTGCCCGTTCTGGAGGTCGGTCTGGAGGATGGCCAGGCTGCCTGTCACGGTCTGGCCGGCAGTTGGCGAACGATCGCCCGCATCCCTATCGGAATGCGCAGCACCTGACCGATTTGCAGCAGGCTGCCGGTCAGACTGTTCGCCCGCATGATGGTCTCCACCGTCGTGCCGTAACGCTGTGCGATCTTCCACAGGCTGTCTCCCGCTTTCACCGTATAGGTGATATACTCTGTTCCCGGACCGGGCACATTCTGCCAGATGCCCAGATATACCTCATAGAGCGTCTGCCAAGTGTGTCCGCCCACAATGCCGTCCGGCGTCAGCCCCATTTCCCTCTGAAAAGCGATCACTGCCCGCTGGGTCTTTCTGCCGAACACACCGTCCTGTGCGGGTGCCGGAATGGAAGGATAATAGCGGGCAATGAGATCCAGCAGATATTGCAGCGTGATCACGTTCTGCCCGGTGGAACCCTGACGGAGCACGGCGGAAGGCGGCACCGTACCCACCCCAAGGGTCGTGCCCTCGCTGTCCAGCTCTGCCAGGCGGGTCACCGCCGTATATACGTTGGAGAGCTGATACCAGGTCGCCCTCCCCACAATGCCATCCGGCGTCAGGCCGAAAACGTTCTGAAACGCCGTCACCGAAGCCCGGGTGCTCTCTCCGAAGGTGCCGGCGGCGTCCGTTACGGCGGGAATTGCCGGATAATTGCGGTGGATGCGGTTTAAATACGTCTGTACGGTCTGCACGTCCAGCCCGTAGCTGCCGGAACGCAGCGCGACCCCTGGGTAAGACGCCAGCTGGTTTGTCACGATATTGGTCTTCGTGATGCCGATATCGTCCGGATAATAATAGCGAAGAATCTGCAGCGGAGAATACCCCCGGTTCGCCAGCGTAACCGTCCCCCACTGAGACAGCCCGTCGCAGGCAACGGTGCTGCCGTTGCAGAAAGCGGTGAAATACGGCGCGTTCTGTCCCTGCCTGCGCACATATTCCCCGAAAATTTCCTCCGCGGCGCGGCTGATGGAATCGTACACAGGGTGGCCGGGGACATAATACTGGTCATAGGCCGTGTTGTTGGTGATATCGAAATCATGACCGCGGCCTCTGTACCATTCCGTATAAACGCGGTTTAAGGCAAACGTCATGATCGCGTAGATATTCGCTTTCAGCGCCGCCTCTGGCCAGGTCGGATAAATCTCGCTGCTGGCGACATTTTTCACATAATCCAAAAAGGGAACCCGCACATTCGCCGCCGATGCGCCCGGAGCTCCCAGATGCACTGTGATCGGATTTGGAATCACCACCTGACGGAGCACACGCGCATCCGCAAATCCTCCTTTCTGGCTCACGGAGCACCTGTCCATCACCGCCGGCCTGCCGATTGTGACGGTTTCCGCCTCTGGTTTTCCCTGCGGCGCTTTAAGCGGAAAAAACATGATAGGCAAGATGGCGGTTTCTCCGTCGAAAACAGGAATCTCCGTAACCGAAACCGGTTCAAAGCCCTCCGCCTCGGCGCTCACCCCATAATTCGCATAAGGGAGCCCCGCATAATCGGGGCTCTGCGAAAAGCTTCTGTCCGGCGCTTCCAGCGCGGCCGCCCGCGTCACCCCGCTCTCATCCGATGTGAGGCGGTACAGCATATTTCCCTCCTCATCCCAAATTCTCACCTGCGCCCTTTCGACCGGAACGGCCCCCTGGGCGGTGCGCGTCTGTATCTTCAAATATCCAATGGCCATGGCTGTTTTCCTTTACGTCTGATTATTCTATAAAATATGAAGCCAAAGAAAAGATGTGACATCCGGCCAATGCCGATGTAATCAACATAAAGAATATTAACTCAACAACAAAATAAAAAACTGTTGACAAGTGGATGAAAACTATGGTATCATATAATTCCGCTGACAGTTCCGTGATGATATCCGGGACCGCGGAAAAGATTTAAAAATTTAAAAAAAGCTGTTGACAAAGCTGCGGAGCTGTGATATCATGTCAGAGTTGCCGCAGAGAACGGCAGCGAGAAAGCACCTTGACAACCAAACAGCAATGCGACCCTGAAGATTCCAGGAGGGGCGTTAAGCCCCGAT
>CANPWC010000002.1 GCA_947581905.1 uncultured Acetatifactor sp. | reverse complement strand
GACGAGGCCTGCGCCCTGATCAAGACGGAGCTGGACAGCCTTCCTACGGAATTGGACGAGCTGCAGCGCAAGGTCATGCAAATGGAGATCGAGGAAGCCGCCTTGAAGAAAGAGGAGGATCGTTTAAGCCAGGAGCGCCTGGAGGATCTGCAAAAGGAGTTGGCGGAGTTGAAGGAACAGTTCGCCAACCGCAAGGCGCAGTGGGACAATGAGAAGACCAGCGTGGAGCGCCTTTCCAAGCTGCGGGAAGAGATCGACGACGTGAACGGGCAGATCCAGATCGCCCAACGGGAAGGGAACCTGGAGAAGGCGGCGGAGCTTTCTTACGGCACCCTGCCTTCCCTGAAGAAGCAGCTGCAGCAGGAAGAGGAGCGCGTCAGCGCCTCCGACCTGTCCCTGGTACATGAAAAGGTTTCGGAAGACGAGATCGCCAAGATCATTTCCCGTTGGACCGGCATCCCCGTCGCCAAGCTGACGGAGAGCGAGCGCAGCAAGACCCTCCATCTGGACGAGGAGCTGCATAAGCGTGTGATCGGCCAGGACGAGGGCGTGACCAAGGTGACGGAAGCCATCATCCGCTCCAAGGCGGGCATCAAGGATCCCGGCAAGCCCATCGGCTCGTTCCTGTTCCTGGGACCTACCGGCGTGGGCAAGACGGAGCTTGCCAAGTCCCTGGCGGCGGCTTTGTTTGACGATGAGAATAATATGGTGCGTATCGACATGAGCGAATACATGGAGAAATATTCCGTCTCCAGGCTCATCGGGGCGCCTCCCGGATACGTGGGTTATGAAGAGGGCGGCCAGTTGACGGAGGCGGTGCGCCGCAAGCCGTATAGCGTGGTCCTGTTCGATGAGATCGAGAAGGCCCATCCGGATGTGTTCAATGTCCTGCTGCAGGTGTTGGACGATGGGCGGATTACGGATTCCCAGGGCCGGACGGTGGATTTTAAAAACACGATCCTGATCATGACCTCCAATATCGGGGCAAATTATCTGTTGGACGGCATCAGCCCGGATGGCTCCATCCTGCCCCAGGCGGAGGAAATGGTCATGAATGACCTGCGGGGGCATTTCCGTCCGGAGTTCTTGAACCGTCTGGATGAGGTGATTTTGTTCAAGCCGTTGACGAAGGACAATATCAACGGGATCGTGACCTTGATCGTGGACAACCTGAACAAGCGTCTGGAGGACCGGGAGATTTCCATTGAACTTTCCGACGAGGCACGTGGTTTCATCGTGGAGAACGCCTACGACCCGGTCTATGGCGCAAGGCCCCTGAAGCGTTATATCCAGAAATATGTGGAGACCCTTTCCGCCAAGCTGATCTTGGCTGACAAGGTGGAAGAAGGGGATGTCATTGAGATCTTCGTGAACAACGGCGCTTTGGAAGCCCGGGTAAAGCCGGTGGATGGGAGATAAGGTAGTTGCCCGGGCGTAGGAAGCAGGTTTTTCGTCCGGGCGGAAAGTTAGGTGATGGGATGCAGGCACGGGAAAGGAAAGGGACGCGCTGCCATATTTGTACAGGCTGCGGCAGGTGCGCCGTCTATCAGGACGATCTGGCCGTCGTGGCGGACGGTGGGCTGCTTAAAAGGTGGCAGGACGAACTTGCGGCGCGGCGTTCTTTGCCCCAGCATCCCGTGGTGCAACGGTCCATGCCCCAGAGTTCCTTGTCCCAGGGGTCCATGCCCCAAAGTCCTTTGCCACAGGGGCTCTCGGCGCAAGAGGATGAAGACTTGCAGGAGGCGTCAGGGTCTGTCTGGGTGGCGGCGGCAGATATCGGGACCACCACCATCGCCATGGTCCTTTATGATGGATGGGGGCGGGAGAGGGACCGTTTCGTGACAGTGAACCCGCAGACGAGGTTCGGCGCGGATGTGGTCTCTCGGATCCAGGCTTCTTCGGACCAGAAAGTGTGTAAGGAGCTTTGCCAGGCGGTGCAAGGCGTCCTAAGGGAGGGCATCCGCCGTTTTAAAGAGGATTCTGGGCAAACGGCCAGGCTGCGGCTGGCCATAACCGGCAATACTACCATGCTTTACTTGCTGCGGGGGCTGGATCCCAGGGAATTGGGCACAGCCCCGTTTTGCGCTTCCCACTTGGAGATGGTCGAAGCGACATGCGGGGACCTTGACGTGGTCCTGATGCCTGGTTTGTCAGCCTTTGTAGGGGCGGACATCCTGGCGGGGATTTATGCCTGCGGCATGGTCAAGGAGGAGCGGCTGACGTTGTTCCTGGACCTGGGGACCAACGGGGAAATGGCGTTGGGCAACCGTGACCGCATCATTGCTTCTTCCACGGCTGCGGGACCTGCTTTCGAGGGAGGGGCGACGAAAGGCATCTGGGGCGCGGACATGGTCGGCATTATGGTCAGCCTCCTGCGGGAAAAATGTATGGATGAGATGGGCCTGTTGGCGGACCCTTATTTTGAAGAAGGGATCCGTATCGGCGGGACCGTGGTACAGGAAAGCCAGATCAGGCAGTTTCAGCTTGCCAAGGCGGCGATCGCGGCCGGGATGGAGACTTTGGCGGCGCGCTACGGCTTGGATGGTTTGGAAGGGATAGACCGCGTCGTCCTGGCAGGGGGCTTCGGGACGTATCTGCAGGCGGACGATGCCTGCTTGGTGGGATTATTGCCGAAAAGCCTGCTGCAAAAGGTGGAGTCCGCGGGAAACGCCGCCCTGGCCGGGGCTTTCCGGTATGCGTTCTTCGACTGGGGGAAGCAGGAAGAATTGGAACAGATCAAAGAGAAGGTCACGATTGTCAATTTGGCGCAAGAGGGGCAATTTGGGGGACGTTATTTTGAAGCGATGGATTTCAGGGAATGGGAGTAGGCCGTTGGCAGGGGCGCTTGCCCGCGGTCAGTGGGATGGAATGAAAAAGATCAGGTTATGGGTTGGCTGCCTTCTGGTTGGGGCCGCGGTCGGCTTAATGGGGTGCGGCTCAGGACAAGGGATGAAAGACGTCCGGCAGGAGGGAAGTGAGGACGCGTCGCCAGAAAGTGGCGCGGAACAGGCAGGCGGGGCCGGGGACCTTGCAGGCGATGAGGCTGTAGCGTCGCAAGAGGATGCGCTGCCAGCCGGTGATAGCGCTCCTCTTACCATCGTGATGGATGGGGATGAACTTTCTGGACTCTGTGACCAGGAGCGGTTCCTGGAGGAAGTAGAAGCTGTGACAGGCTTCGACCTGGATGTACAGGTCTGGGACGCGGACCGTTATGGAGCGATGTTGGACGATACCCTCGCCGGAGCGGACTGGCCGGACATCCTGGTGCTGGATGCCGCGAAATACGCGGAATATGCCTACCGGGGCGTCCTGTGGGACATGACGGATTCTTACCGCCACAGCGCCTGGGCGGGAAGCGTCAGGCAGGCGGAGGTGGAGAAGTGGAAGCTGGATGGCAAGGTGTATGGGCTTTCCCCGCAGTATGCCAATGGCTATGTCACTTATGTGAACCAAAGTTGGCTGGACCGCAGTGGCTTAGGGCTTCCTACGACATATGAGGAGTACCTGGCGCTTTGTGAGGCTTTTGTGGACTTGGCTGCAGAAAGGGCTTCAGGAGCGGATGCCGCCGAAGATGCTCAGGATGTGGATGCCGATGCGGATGCTTCGGAAGCTGGTGCCGCCGAAGATGCTCAGGATGCGGATACCGGTGCGGGTTCTTCGGAAGCAGGTACTGCCGAGGGCTTCCAGGAAGGAACATTCTATGCGGTAACGGGGATAGGATACAGTGATGGACTATTGTACTCTGGCTGTCTGCCGGAACTGCTTGGAGGCGTGGAGCTTGGATTTTACCAGGACAAAGACGGAGTTTGGCAGGACGGCTTCCTGGCAGAGGAAGCGCGGCAGGCGCTTATACGGCTGGAGGAAGGGTATCAGGCGGGGTATTTGGATCCGGCCTTTATCGACAATGACGAGGCGGCAGCATTTGAAAAGTTCACGCGGGGCGAGTGCGGGCTTTATTGCGCTCCGGCAGGGGTCTACGCCTCTTATCTGAAAGAAAAGCTTTCTTCCAATGGCTTGGACGGAGGGATAACCGTCCTGCCCCCTTTGGAAGGATTGGGCGGTTATCGGGAGGCTTATCCGAAGTTTTGGTGCATCACCACGGCTTGCCGGGAACCGGAGCGGGCATTCGCTTTCCTTTCCTCCATGATGGATGCCGGAGCGGGCGAATTTGTATGGACTTATGGGGTGGAGGGGCTGCATTGGTCCGATTCCGCCGGAACCGTCTTAGGGACGGACTATGCGGAGGGGCAGTTCCACGGATTGTGGAATCATGTGAAACGGAATATTCCTTATCATATGGCTTACCTGGATCCATTATTTACCTTAGTGCCTTTGGCCGGGGAGCGGGCAGAGGCAGCCTGGGCGTGGCTGGGGGAGGAAGCCGTCCTTTCCGCGCGGACGTTTGCGCAGAATAGCCATCCTTACCGCCTGATTGCTTATACGGAGGAACTGGCGCGGTATGGGAAAGAGCTGGATTCCCTGAAAGAATATTTCTTGAGGCAGGTGGCTTCGGGCAAGTTGACCGCCGCGGAGTGCCTGGAAGCTTATACGTCCGGGGAGGGAGGCGAATGGTCCCGTAAGATCCTGGAATCCCTCAACCGCCGGGACGCCCAGTAATCTATTTCGCAAAATCAAGTTTTTTTCAAAAATGCGAAGTAGAACAGCATCCGGCAGGCACAGCCCCCAGGGACGTAACCCTGCCCCATCGTTTGGAATAGCCGGGTCGCCAGGTTCATACAATGAATAGAAAACCTGTAGCGCGGGGAAATCATATGAAAAAGCGTTTGGCGGCAGCCATGGTCTTCTGTGCGGGGATTGTGCTGCTGCTTTTTCTCTTGTTTTGCCATAAGTTTTGGGCGGGGCAGCCCCCTTTTCGGGCATCCGCTTCCCCATGGCCGCACAATGCCTGGGAAGAAGCACCCAAGATCGCGCTGACCTTTGACGACGGTCCCCATCCTTACTATACGGAAGAGTTATTGGACGGGTTAAAGGAAAGGGGCGTGCATGCCACTTTTTTCCTTACGGGGGAACATGCCGCGCTGCATCCTGACGTGGTCAGGCGGATGCGGGATGAGGGGCACTTGATTGGGAACCACACCTACAGCCATATCCAGCTAAGGGCGGATAATCGGGAGGCTTTCCGGGAAGAGTTGGTGAAGACCAATGAAGTCATCGAGGGGATCACCGGGGAAGAGGTGCTGTACGTGAGGCCGCCTTATGGTTCCTGGGACAAGGGGCTGGAAAAGGAGTTGAACATGTTCCCGGTGCTTTGGACCATCGATCCCCTGGACTGGTGCTGCAGCAAGGCATCCCTGGTCGTGCGCCGCGTCGTTTCCAAAGCGGGGGACAACGAGATCATCTTGCTGCATGATTCCTTTGAGACCAGCGTGACCGCCGCCCTTGCCATCGTGGATGAATTGCAAGGGCAAGGCTACGAATTTGTGACAGTGGAGGAAATCCTCCTAGAATGAGCGGGCCGGACAGCGCCACCCATTCCATCCTTTACTGCTTCCTTTGCCAGAAAACGACGATGACCGAGCCTATGATGAGGAAGAGGGTGGATACGATGGTGATCATCCAGGCGGTGGGATCTCCCCCGGAAAGGATCTCCATGATGGATAAGAGGGATGCCAGGATGGAAACCACGCCGAAGACGGTGATGAGCCCCATGACGGCGTCGGAAATGTTGGATTCCAACTCTTTCTGATGCTCGGCCAGGATGCCCAGCTTGTCCCGGATGTCCTCGATGGCCACTTCGATGCCATTGATCTCGATGAGGTAGCGGTAAATCTGCTTCACATTGTACCAACGGGACAGATGGGAAGGGTGCACGGTGCCGTAAGCGCGAAATTCCAGCATTTTGTGGTTCAGGCGCTTAAGGGTTTTGGCGCTGTGCTTGTCGACATGGGTCAAAAGCTCCGTGAAGCGCAGGCAGCTGTATTTTTCATACAAGGCAAGGAGCACGACGGGCAGCCCGTCCTTAGCCTGGTCGTCGATTTCGCTCCTTAAGTCCATGTCCGCGTTGGCGACCACATAGTTCACGGTCTGGCTCGTGACGCAGCAGCCCCACCGATGCGTATGCGTATCACGGTTCTTGGGGGCATAGCTGTAACAGATGTCGTCCTCGGAATCGTCTTCGACCTCGCTGCCTAAGGGGAGCGTCTGATGGAGGTTGAAAGTCAGGTGGCGCAGGCTGTCCAGGTATTGGAACTGCCTGGGCACCACTGCCAGGTTGAAGATGGTGCTTTCCAGGAACAAGGGGGAGGTGGCGAAGAATGGCTGGATGTGCAAGCCATCGAGGAACGCCGTAAGCTTCTCTTCCAGGGAAAAGGTCTCGCGCCCTTCCCTGTCAAAGGAATAGGCGGCGATGTCGTCGGCGAAGCCCAGGTTGGTGATGGTGCTGAGCGTCGTGATGTCAGTGTAGGCAAGCCCTAAGCAAAGGAACGCCACCTCCGTATGGAAGACATAGAGCCAGGCATGGTCCAGGGCAAAGGGAAACGGGGTCCCGCCTTCCGCCCCATCCCGGACGAAAAGCTGGCAAGGGCTGCTTTGGCCAAACAGTTGCCCGATTAAGGCATCCCGGGGAATGAGCCATCGCCGCAGGATGGGCGTGCCTGCCCCGTAGTTCAGGCAATCCTTGACCGCCTCGCTGATGTCCGACGTATCGACCGGGAGCCTTTGGGCGAATTGTTCCAGCTTGCCCACATCAAGCCGTCCCGCTTCGTATTTTAAAGGGATGATGAGGAACGTGGCATAACGGGTCTTGGCCAGGTCGTCTTTCATTTCCGCAAGTTCTGTTTGATAAGGGGCCGCCTCTGACATTTTTGCACCTCGCATTCCGCTATCGCCAAAGGTCGGATAGCGTCTTATTTTGAGGCAATTATAGGAAACTCCTCCCCAAATGTCAAGGAAGTTTTTTCCCCAAGGAATTTCTTTTCGTTTTTCCAAGAAATTTCATTTCGATATTGTAGAGAAGTCGAAAAAGCGCTACAATAAGGAAAAGACTATATTTAGGAGTGTACGGCATATGAGCATGGAAGAGGAGCGCTTGGAAAGTGTCTGGGGCAGCGTAAGCTCCCCGATCATCGTTTTTCATAAGGACGACCCCCTCGAACCTGTGTATGAGAACCAGGAAATGCGGCTGATGAGGAAAGGGAAGCCTTTTTTTGAGATGCTTGCGCCCAAAGAGGCGGAGGCGCTTTGCTTTGAGATCCCTCGCAGGGGAGAGCGGCGCGCCCCCTTGTTTTGCCATATGGAAAAAAAGGTGTACTCCGCCGTCCTGTTTGACTGGGAAGAGTATTGTTCGTGCATCCTGCACGATGTAAGCCAATATTATTACCATAACCAGAAGGAATTGGAGGAGGCCCAGTTGGCGAACCGTGCCAAGACCAATTTCCTTTCCGCCATGTCCCATGACATCCGGACGCCTATGAACGCCATCGTGGGCATGACCAACATCGCCCTGATGCAGGACGATATTCCGTTAAAGGTCCAGGATTGTTTGGATAAGATCCGGGTCGCCTCCGGGCACATGATGTCTTTGTTAAACGATGTGCTGGATATGTCCCGGATTGAGAGCGGCAAGATCCTGCTCCAGGTGGAGGACTTGGACGTGGCGGACCTGCTGCATGAGATCCTGATCGTGGCTAGGCCCCAGACGGATGGCAAGAAGCAGCATTTCCATGTGGAGATCGGCCATATGGAGAAAGAGCGCATCCAGGCGGACGGGATGCGGCTGGCCCAGATATGCAACAACCTCCTTTCCAACGCGACCAAGTTCACGCCCAAGGGCGGGGAGATCAGGCTTTTTTTGGAAGTGTCCCGTCTGACGTACCGTCCCTTGTCCAGGGATGCGGAGGGCAAGGAATATGTTTTGCGGATCCAGGTGGAAGACGACGGCATCGGCATGGAAAAGGAATTTCTGCCGCGCATCTTCCAGCCTTTTGAACGGGAGCGCACCATGACGGTGAGCAAGATCCAGGGGACCGGCCTCGGTATGGCGATCACCCAGAGCCTGGTGAAGATGATGGGCGGCCATATCCAGGTGGAAAGCCAGGTCGGGGAGGGGACATGCTTTACCATCGAAATCCCTGTGGACGCCGCCGCGGATGCGCAGAACCTCCATAGCCAGGCTTTAGAGGGAAAGCGCATCCTTTTGCTGGATGACGACGAGCAGCAGGGACAAGTCCTGGTCGATATGCTCCATTCCCTGGGAATGCAGTGGGATTGGGCCCGCACGGCGGAAGAGGCGGTGGACGACCTGAACGAGAGCGTATTTTTGGACAAGGAATATTTCGCTTTCCTGACGGCGGAGAAGATCCAGAACGTGGAAATGATGGATTTCCTGCCGGAAATCCGCAAAAGGATGGGGAGCCAGTTCCCTATGCTGATGCTGTACGGAGACGACTGGAGCCAGACGGAGTATCTGTTGACCAGGGCTGGCGTGGACGCGTTCATTCCGCTGCCCCTGTTTCGCAGCAGGCTCCTGGCCGGGCTGTATAGCTTCACGGAAGAGTACCGGGTGGAAGAGGCGCGCAAGCAGAAGCTTGCCGAGGTGGATTTCGCCAGGTATCGGATCCTTTTGGTGGAGGATAACGAGTTGAACCGGGAAATCGCCCAGGAGATCCTGCAGTTGACCGGGATGGGCGTGGAGCACGCCGCCAACGGGAAGGAGGCGGTGGAGAAGTTTAGCCGCTCCGAACCGCACTATTATGACATGATCCTGATGGACATCCAGATGCCGGTGATGGATGGGCTGGAGGCCACCCGGCAGATCCGTGCCCTGTCCCGGCCCGATGCGGCGAAAGTGCCTATCGTGGCGATGACCGCCAACGCTTTCCTGGAGGATGTGAAGGATTCCCTGGAAGCCGGCATGAACGCCCACATCTCCAAGCCTTTGGACATGGATCAGGTATATAATTGCATCAAGCTGTTCCTTGGGGAGGAAACGGTTTGACGCTTCCATTGGCCCGGAAAGCATAAGCCCGATGGACGGGCGGAAAGGGAAGAGGCATGAGGCAATATCAGCAGCGATACGTGGACAACCTGGCCACGATCGCCAACCTGTCAGTGGTTTCCGCACAGCTGCCGGAGAACGTTACGGTATTCATGGAGCAGCGCAATGAGAACACGAAGCAGATCAACGCCCTGATTGAAGAGAATACAGACCTGCTGCGCCGTAATCTGATGCCCGTGATCGACGACATCATATCCGCTTCGGAAGAAGAGATCCAGGACCTGGACGATTTCGCCGACCGGCTGTTGCAGGGCAGCGACCAGCTGGACCTTTTCTTGAATTATATCGTTCGGAACGCCTTGGTCACTTATGCCCGGAAGTGGGGGAAGCGGGACATGCTGATCAAGGAGCTGTATTATACCGGGCTTGCCCTGTTCTATATGCAGGACCGCCTGATTGGGGCGGGGCTCCATCTGTATCAGTGGAAGATGAGCCTGATGTTCGGCGAGGCTGCCGGCTATATCAAGAAATATGACGAGATCGAGGATGCGCAGACCCGGGGGTATATCCACCGTTCCATGGCGAACCTTGCCTTATCCTATCCCTGGAAGCCGGAAAAGGAAGCCGTCAAGAAGCTGGACATCATCCGTTATTCCATGAAGATCCTCACGGACCCGGTCTATCGCGCGAAGACGCCGACCCTGCCCTGGGATACGTTCGTCTACAAAAGCCATCAGGAGCGCTCCTCCGGGACGGCTTATTTAAAGGATGCCGCCGATGGGGCGAATCCCAAGATCGTAGGGGAAATCCTGGAGTCCACGGAATATGTCTGGCGCATGCAGCTGGAAGCGGACCAGAAGAGGGGCAAGGCCCCGTCCAGCAGATGGATCCTGAAATATGAGCTGACGCAATACCACTGCGGCATCCGAAGCCTGTCCTATCTGCTGACCCAGATCGAGAAATGCTACATGGAAAGGGATCCGTCGGATTATTCCCAGTCCGGCATCGAGAACAACCTTTATGTGCCCGCGATCTACGCGGAGTATATCGCCCTGGACGAGCGGGCGAAGTACAAAAAGAAGGAAATCCTGGGATACATGTACCGCATGATGGTGAAATATGTGAAAGGGATGCCGGGCAACCAGCGGGATGCCAGGATGGTCCGCAACCTTTTGATGGCGGTAAGCCGTTTTATCGAATATCCCGGCGGGATCAGCTTAAAAGACTTCCTGTTGGAATTGGTGGTGTGCCGGAACCCGGACGTATATGCCGATTCCAGGATGGTGGCCCATATCAGCCAAAAGCTGATGCTTCAGGCGGTGGAACGTGCGCCGCACCTGTTGTTGGGCCTCTTAGGCTGCGAGGACATAGGCCAGGTAAAGGAACGTGCCCCCCAGCTTGCCCGTTTCGCTTATGAAAGCGGGATGCTCCATGACGTGGGCTTTATCAGCGTCAGCAGCCTGATGGTCCAGACCGGCAGGAGCTGGTTCGAAGAGGAGCAGAAGATGTATGAGTCCCATGTCTATGCGGGACGCAACCTTTTACAGGAATGTGAATCCACGAAGCCCTACGTGTATACGGCGTTCGGGCATCATCGTTTTTATAATGAAAAGGGTGGATATCCCGAAGCTTACAGACGGGATGAGAACCCGAACCAGGTGGTCACGGACATGGTCAGCGTCGCCGCGTTCCTGGTGCAGGAGATGGATGGAAGCAGCTATCCGTTCCACAAGGAAGCGCCGGGCAAAGAGCTTCTTGCCAGCGCCCGCCTGGAAGCCGGCAGCAGGCTGTCGCCTGCGGTGGTCGGCCTGTTGGATGGCTGGGAGGAGGAATTGGTCGAGTATTTGCAGAATGGCAAGACCGAAGCCTATGAAGAAGCGTTCGACCTGCTTCGGGGCAACAATGGGGCTTATGCCATCCTTTCGGACGCTGCATCCAAGCCAGGGAATTGAGGGGAAAAATAAGGCGGGAAATTGAGGCGGGAAAATAAAGCGTCCCGCCCTCTTATTCGTATTCCGCGATATCGTAGATGAGGCGCTCGGAATCTTCCCAGCCCAGGCAGGGATCCGTGATGGACTTGCCGTAGACGCCGTCCCCGATCTTCTGGCAGCCCTCTACCAGGTAGCTTTCAATCATCACGCCTTTTACCAGCTGATGGATGTCCCTGCTCAGCTTGCGGCTGTGCATGACCTCTTTGGTGATGCGGATCTGCTGTTCGAACTGCTTGTTGGAGTTGGAGTGGTTGGCGTCTATGATGCAGGCGGGATTTTTCAGGTCCATGTTGTCGTACATTTCCAAAAGGCGGTTCAAGTCCTCATAGTGGTAGTTGGGGATGTTGAGCCCGTGCTTGTTGGTAGCGCCGCGAAGCACCGTGTGGGCCAGTTCGTTGCCCGTGGTATTGACCTCCCAGCCCCGGTAGATGAAGGAATGGGGGTGCTGTGCCGCATATACGGAATTGAGCATGACAGAGAAGTCTCCGCTGGTGGGGTTCTTCATCCCGGCGGGGACGTCGAAGCCGCTTACGGTCAGGCGGTGCTGCTGGTCCTCCACGGAACGCGCCCCGATGGCCACATAGGATAAGATGTCCTGGACGTAGCGCCAGTTTTCCGGATAAAGCATTTCGTCCGCGGCGGTCAGCCCTGTCTCCTCCATCGCCCGGATGTGCATCTTGCGCATGGCGATCAAGCCGGCTAGGAAGTCCGGCTTCTTGTTCGGATCGGGCTGATGGACGATGCCCTTGTAGCCCTCCCCCGTCGTGCGGGGCTTGTTGGTGTAGATCCGAGGGATCAGGATGAGCTTGTCCTTGACCTTGTCGTTGATCGCGGCCAGGCGGTTCACGTATTCACAGACGGAATCCTCATTATCCGCGGAACAAGGCCCGATGATGACCAGGAACTTATTGCTCTTGCCCGTGATGACTTCCTGGATTTCCCGGTCCCGCTCCTCCTTGACCTTAGCCAAATGCGGGGGCAGCGGGTAATCGCTCCGGATTTCCTCCGGAGTGGGCAGCTTTTTGATAAACTCGAAACTCATAGTATTTTCATGCCGTGTCGGCATCCTTTCCTTTTCTTTTGATGTCCATGCCCTTTTTAGATGGAATGGAAAGGGCGTGAATATTATATAATATGTTTGAAAAAGGTGCAAGCCCCCCTTTTACGAAAATGCGGACGTAAAAATGAAATTTATGGTTGCTTTTTTGGAAAAGTTGTGCTATAGTGGATTTCGTTAGGGAAATCCTAACGGAAAGAAAGGTCGGGATTATAGCTCAGCCGGGATGAGCGTTCGCCTCACACGCGAAAGGCCATGGGTTCGAACCCCATTAATCCCACTTCGGAAAGCGTTTGGAAATGGCTTAGGGAAGCAGTTTCCAGGCGCTTTTCCTATTTCTAGGGCAAAAAGGAGGAAACGCCCACGACCTGGCACAGGAGGTAAGCGATCCCATACAGGATCGGCTGGTGGAGGAGGTAGACCCAGATGGTGTTCTTCCCAAGCGCGGAAAGGATGGGGATCTTCTGGCAGAAGAGGGTCCGGCATTTTTCATGGGGCGTCACAAGCTTCCAGAACCAATAGCCTGCCAGGAGGGGGAACGCCCAGGGCAGGAGGGGGAAATAGTCGCTGGAGCGAAAGCCCGGGTGAGGGAAGCCAAGCGCGGTCATGGGCCCAGGTTGATAGAGCCAGTCCGGCAGCCTAACCAGGACCAGGTCCCCGATGCCTAAGTATCCTGCGGACACATGCCGGAACAGCACGAATAAGAGGAGGGAAAGGGCAAGGCCTAAGGCGGCGGGCAGCTTTCCCGCGAACCGGTCCGCCAGGCAGGCCAGCCAGGTGGCGCAGCCGATGCCGTTCAGGATGCCGAACCAAATGGCTTCCGAGGGCAGGAAGATCAGCGTGACGGCGGTAATGACGAAGCCGTAGAAGTTGAGCAGCAGCCCCTTTTTCAAATTATGGCGGCCGAAATGCCAGGAGATGCCTGACAGAAACAGGAAAGAAAGGCAGATGTATTGCTGCCAGACATGTACTGCCGGGCGTCTGTCCCATCCTGCGTCCAACCCGAAAATGATGAAGACGTCATAGCAGAAATGGAAGAGCAGCATATTGATGAGCGCCAGGGCGCGCAGCGCGCTGATCAAATGGTAATATACAGGCGCGTTTGGGGAATCCGGTTGAGCCATCTTTTTATCCTCGAATACGAAAGCGGGCGGTCAATACTTTTTCCAACAAGAAGGGACCAAGAGGATGAGCATGGGGAAGAGCTCCAATCTCCCCGCAAGCATATCGAACATGAGCACCAACTTGGAGAAGCTGGAATAGACCGCGAAATTGGAGGTAGGACCTACCAGTTCCAGGCCGGGCCCAATGTTGTTCAGGGTCGCCGCCACGGCGGTGAAGTTCGTGGTAAAGTCCAGTTCGTCCACGCCGATCAACAGGAGGGACACGAACACGATGACGAAGTATACGGCCGCGAAGACGTTGGCGGACTGCATTACCTCCTGGGGGACGTTGCGCTGGTCCATTTTGATCTTTTTGACCAGACGGGGGTGGATCATCGTGGAAAGCTCCCGACCGATATTTTTAAACAAAAGCAGGATGCGGGAGACCTTGAAGCCGCCGCCGGTGCTTCCGGCGCAGGCGCCGATGAACATGAGCAGGACCAGCACCGTCTTGGAAAGCTGGGGCCAGGCGTTGAAGTCCGCCGTGGAAAAGCCGGTGGTGGTGATAATGGAGCCCACCTGGAAGAAGGCGTGCCTTACGGCTTCGCCGAAAGTGTCATAGAGGCTGGAAATGTCCATGATGACGATGGCCGCCGCCCCCAGGATGATCGCCAGGTACCAGCGTACTTCTTCGATGGAAAAGGCATCTTTGAAGTGCCTCATCAGCAGGCAGTAATAGAAAGTGTAGTTGATCCCGCTTAAGATCATGAACACGGTGACGATGACCTGGATTAAGGGGGAATAGGAAGCCAGGCTGTCATTGCGCACGCCGAAGCCTCCCGTGCCTACGGTGCCGAAAGTGATGGTCATGGAGTCGAACAGCTTCATGCCGCTTATGCAAAGGAGCAGGATTTCGGCGACCGTGATGGCCAGGTAAATCTCATATAAAATCTTGGCAGTATCCCGCACGCGGGGCACCAGCTTGCTGACGGAAGGGCCGGGGCTCTCCGCCCGCATCAGGTTCATGGTGGAGCCGCCCATCATAGGCAGGATCGCCATGATGAAGACGAACACGCCCATGCCGCCGATCCAGTGGGTGAAGCTGCGCCAGAACAGGCTGGAATAGGTCAGCCCCTCTACATTGCCCAGGATGCTGGCCCCGGTGGTGGTAAAGCCGGAGATGGTCTCGAACAGCGCGTCAATGTAATTCGGGATGTCCCCCGTCAGGACGAAAGGGACGGCCCCCATGAGGCTGATGACGATCCAGCCTAAGGCTACGCTGACGAAGCCTTCCCTGGCGTAAAGCTGGTAACTGTTGGGCTTCTTTCCCAGAAGCATGCCGAACAGGAAGCAGGCCAGGGCGGAGGCCAGGTAGCAGCCGCAAGCCCTCCATTCCCCGTAACAGACGCCCACCAGGGTAGGAAGCAGCAGGAAAGCCGCCTCGAACCGTAAAATCCATCCTAAGATATAGCTGACGATTGAGAAATTCATGGTTATACCCCTATGCGTGCCATGGCACGCGTACCAATCAATATTTGAAAGTCCGCTTTCAAACGGATACTCTTCGCGTATCACAGGCTTGCCCGTGATGCCGCATCTTATTTCAAACGGTTACGTTTCCAGGATATCCTTGATGTTATGAAGCCTTGCGTTGGTCAGCACCACCACGACGGAATCGCCGACCCGGATCTCGTCCTGGCCTCCGGGGATGATGACCTGGTGGTTGCGCGTGATGCAGCAGACCAGGATGTTTTTCTTGATCTTCAGGTTCATCAGGGGGGTGCCGGTGACGGCCGAGTTCTCCTTGATGGAAAATTCCAGGGCTTCCACCTTGCCGTCCTCTAACTTATACAGGTTCTCCACGTTGCTGTCCATGGAAGCGTTGTTCACGGAACGGGCATATTTGATGATATTGTCCGCCGTCAGCAGGCGGGGATAAGTGATGCTGTCCAGGTTCAGGTCGTTCATGACGCCGCTGAAAGTGATGCGGTTGACCTTGGTCACGACCTTGGCATGCGAGACTTTCTTGGCATGGAGCGACAGGAGGATGTTCTCCTCGTCTAAGCCGGTCAGGGCGGCGAAGCCGTCCACCTTGTCCAGCCCCTCCTCCATCAGCAGGTCCTGGTCGGTGCCGTCCCCGCAGATGATGGTGGCTTTCGGCAACATTTCGCTTAACAGGTCGCAGCGCTTGGAATCCTTTTCAATGATCTTGGTGGCAATGCCGACGGACAGGAGCCTGCGCGCCAGGTAATAGGCGATGTTGCCCCCGCCCACGATCATGGCGGTCTGGATCGGCGTGGAGCCGATGCCGATCTTACGGAAAAAGGCGTTCGCCGCGGTAGGGGAGGCGATGATCGCCACGCGGTCCCCTTCACGGAAGACGAAATCTCCGCCCCTGGGAATGATGACCTGGTCATTGCGGTTGACCATGCACACCAGCACGTCGCATTTCAAGGTGGTACGGATGTGGATCAGTTCGTAATTATTAAGCAGGCAGTCCTTGGTGACGCGGAAGTGCAGAAGCTCCGTGCGTCCCTTGGAAAAGGTGTCTACCTTGACTGCGGAAGGGAACTGGAAGATCCGGGAGATTTCCGAGGCGGAGGCCATCTCCGGGTTGATGACCATGGACAGCCCCAGCTCCCGCTGCAGAAATTCGATTTCCATGCTGTAGATCGGGTTCCTCACCCTGGCGATGGTCTGGCAGTTGCCCGCCTTTTTGGCTACGGCGCAGCATAGGAGGTTCTGTTCGTCAGATCCGGTCACGGCGATCAGCATATGCGCCGATTCAATGCCGGCCTCCAAAAGGATCTGATAGCTGACCCCATTTCCGATGATGCCCATGGCGTCCAGGGAATCCGTGATGGTGCGCACTTTCTCTTCCAATATGTCAATGACGGTGATCTTATGGTTCTCTCCATTGAGCTGCTCGACCAAGGTGTATCCCACCTTGCCGCAGCCTACGATGATGATGTTCATATGTGGCAGGTCCTTTCCTGAAGTAAGGTCGGTAGGAATTACGAAACCACGGAAATCCGGGATTTCGCATCGGCAGAACTATTGTATCACAACTTCTTGAAAAAGAGAAGAGTTTATTGTATGGAGCGAAATCTATGGGATTGACATTTATGCTTTTCAAAAGTAAAATAGTGAATGGGCGCTGCGCAGACGGGCTTGGGCGTCCAGCGCCGTCTCGCCCAAGGTTTTTTAGGAGTCCGGGTTTCAAATGAGGATAGAGCGTGGGTTGAAAGAAAGAAATGATCGTAAAGGGGAAGAATCGAAAAAGAAAGGTTAAACTGGTAACATAATGTTAGAACGCGGGCAGTTGATTCAGGAATTGAAGGCAATGCTTCAAAAGTTGGAGGAAAATGCTTCCAGCGAAGATTACAGTGTTCGGGAGCAGGCTGCGCTGGAGCGCCTGATTGACGTGATGGAATCAGGAGAGGCGTCTGTCGAAGAGGGAGCGACATCCACGAATGAGGCGATCGACCGATTCTGGGACGCTTATGAAGTCAGGCAGTCGGTAGAGGGGGATAAAGAGGCGCTTCTTAAAGGTGAGGAGGCGCGTGAAGCGATGTCCGCAGAGGTCAATTCCCAAGGGACCTCTTCCCAAGGGGCAAGGTCGGCCGCATACGCGTCCGGCGCTATGCGCAGGCAGGCTGATGGCGCGAATCAGGAGAGGGGGCTGTTATTCTATCTCGCCCGCCACAAGGCGGTCGCCGTCATGCTCTGCATCCTGCTCGCATTAGGCTTCCTGGTGCTTGGCGGAACGGTGGGAGTCATTGCGGGGAGCAAGGTGGGGAACTTTAATGTGTTGAAGAATGATGATGAGGGGATGCAGGTAATTACTTCATCGGTTGAAAAATTAGATGCTGGTACGGAATACGACGTAAGTGAGGAATATGATAGTATAGGTGACTTACCGACAGAATACCAAAAAATTTTTGTTTTACCTAAAGTGTTAATGGATGAATATGAGTTGACTAAAATAAAAGTTTTTGGTCTTGATAATGAGTTATTCTTTTGGGGTGTTTACAATGGTGCTGGAGAGAATTACATAAGGTGTATCCAACAGCATTTTGAAAATATGGTCACTTATAATGCCAAGGTTAATGATACTTATTCCTTAATAAAAAATTATAAAGTAGGGGATGTTGATATTGCCGTATATAAGGATGAGACGACAGATGGCGATAAATATGTTGCCTCTTTTATTGTAGGAAATAATTTCTTTACCATTCAAAGCAATATAAATCTAGATCAGATGTACGTTGTTATCGATGATTTCGTAGAGCATATAATGAGATCATAAAACCAAAATTTTAAAATTTTTAAAATAGCATGTAACATTTTTACCTGTTCGGGACATATATAGAATAAAAGGAAAGGATGGATAAAACCATGAAAAAAGGATTCAAAAGTTTTATTGCTCTTTTAATGGTCGTAGTGATGTCAAATGTGTTATGTGGGAAAGTTTCAGCAGCCGCCGAAAATAAGGAAATAGAGCAGCTTCAAGCGCAAGTAATGGAAGTACATAATCATTCAGATTTTTCTGCTCTATCTACGGATTTTATAACGGCTTCTATTTCTGTAAGTAAAATCAATAATGCGATGTATATATCGATTACGACTATTTTGAATGACACGGCTTCTATTGTTGGTGTCAAAGACATTGTGATTTGGCATAAGGAGGGAGGAAATTGGGTAGCTGTAGCAACATCAAGTGGCGGTTCTGTTAATCAAACAGATGGCATGTCCTGTGTTGTTACTTATGCAAACGCCATTCAAGGTGACACCTACAAAATTACCTGCACCCATTATGGTAATGTCGATGAATACCGCGAACTTAAGAATGATTCCGGCGAGTTTAAATATAATTTCTAATCACACATTTTCAAATACGAACCGGTAAAAGCCAGTCAAAATAGGCTTCTCCCAAATCAAGGGATGCCGTCTACACAACTTAATATCGCTTTCATTGCGCCGGCAACCCGTCATAAAGTGTAAAAGGGGTTCCCAGAGAAAAGCCAGTGGTACGCAGCGCGTCATTAGCGGCAGTTTGACCTGTCAGGGCACTCTGTCGGCGGCTGAGTGATTCCAAGGGAAAAAGAAAAGGAGACGGTGGCGCTTTGAAATAAGCCGCGCAGAAAGGGAAACTGCGTGGGAAAGAAAGTCTGGGTGCGTATAGCATTCAGGCTTTCTTTGTCTTTGGATGGATGAGGCGGATTTTCTCTTTGAACTAAGGATTCTTTTTGATCCATGCGTCCTTTTTTTAGTCAAGTTGTCATTGGTCTGATGCTTTGTCAAACTTCTGCCTCAGGATGACCAAGCAGAGGATTAGGATCAGTGGGAAGATCGTGGCGACAAACAGCCCTGTTTTAAGGTTTCCCCCGGCCAGGTTGGAAATGTTGCCGACTATGGTAGGGCTGATGGTCGCGCCCAGGTCCCCGGCCAAGGCCAAAAAGGCGAACATCGCCGTGCCGCCTTTCGGGCATTTCTGGGAGGAAATGCTGATGGATCCCGGCCACATGATTCCTACCGCGATGCCGCAAAAGGCGCAGCCTGCCAACCCAAGAATCGGCAAGGTAGACAGGGATGCCATCAAATAACAGACCACGCACAACAGGCCGCACACGGTCATCGTCCGGACCAGGTCCAGCTTCTTGCTCATTTTGCCATAAGCGACTCTGGAGGTCCCCATAAACACGGCAAACAGGCAGGGGCCAGCCAGGTCGCCGACGGTTTTGGAAACGCCCAGCGTCGATTCGGTGAATGCCGACGCCCATTGCGACATGGAGATTTCGGATGCGCCGGAGCATACCATAAGCAGTATCAGCAGCCAGAATAGCGGCAATCGCAGCAGCTGCCCGGGGCTCATTCCCTCGCCGTCTTCCGTCAACCGTTCAATCGGGCAGGTGACGAAGTTGAATGCGTTACAGAACGGCACGATTGCCCAGATTACGGTAAGCACTTTCCAGTTTTCGATGCCAAATAGGGAAAAGAAGAGCGTCGAGCCTAAAATCACGCCGACCGAGCCCCAACAGTAAAAAGAGTGCAGCAAACTCATCATGCCGTCTTTGTTTTCAAAGGGACAGGCTTCCACGATTGGGCTTACCAATACTTCAACCAGGCCGCTGCCCATCGCATAGAGCACGACGGCGATCAAAATCCCTATAAATGGGACGGGAAGCAGCTCCGGCAGGATCGCCATTAATAGGAGCCCTGTCGCGGACAGCACTTGGGAGGCTACCACGCAGATGCGGTATCCTATCTTATCGGCATATTTGGTGGCCGCCAGGTCAATCAGTAATTGCGTCAGGAAGAACGTAAACGGGATCAACGCGATCTTTTCCAACCCAATCCCATACGTATTCTTAAAAGTTAAAAATAACAGCGGCGCGAAGTTCGCAGAGATAGCCTGGGTGACAAACCCCAGGTAGCAAGCCAATAGCGTTTTTCGATACTTTTGCTTTTCGGTCATCTTTCCTCGCATTCTGCCGCCGGTCAGGCGGCGTTTGATTACCTGCCTCAATCTTCTTTCTCATTCGTTAGGAATTGCTTCATTTCACGCACAAGCCCCTCGGGCATGAGCCGTATGCTGCGCAAATTCTTTTTAGGGGGAGGGCAAGTCCGCTTATTTGCAGCATCTCCTCCTACGTTTTTCCAGTATATCAAAAACATTTCGGACTTTCAACCGCATTTTGCGTCCTGCCTGGGTTGAAAATTTTGCGCCCTGCCTGATTTAATAATTTGCATGTTGCCCGCCTTGCGGGCTGCCAACACCACCAGCTTTACCAGAAAGATTCCGGAAAGGGCGATTGCCTAAAAAGCGTATGTGCCTTTTCGATAGCCAGACTCATTATTTCCGTTACCGCTTGCCTTTTCTATATGTGAACTACGGACTGCGTTTCGGAAGACCGTCCCGGTCATTGCCGGAGGACTTCAACAGCGCCCACCAGTGTTGGAAAACAAAGAAAATCACCGGCACGGCTGCGGCGAAGGAGTGCGGGATGGCACTCTCCACTTTCCGCTGCCGGGCGGTGATTTACGAAAATGCTAAGTTGTTGTAATTGGGGATATTTTACAGGAACGTGTACTTTCCTGCCAAATGTAATATTTATAAAATCAATTATAATATAACACAATTTTACGCGGATTTCCATATCTTGCGAGTAAATAATTTCACCGTTTTACATATTTTTGGCTATTTATTTTAGTTAGCAGGAAAGTACGCTTATTTGCCAACTACTAAGAAGGCGGTGAAAATGGGAATGCCGATAACAGAGGTTATCAAATACGAAGGTGACAATAGCACATTTATATGGAAGCATCCATGCGAAGATTTTAACAGTCTGACTCAGTTGATCGTTCACGAAAGCCAAGAGGCGATTTTCTTTTTGAACGGTCAGGCGCTCGATTTATTTGGCCCTGGTCGTTATACGCTGGAAACGCAGAATATTCCAAAGCTGGGAAAAATGCTGAACTGGTCAACTGGCGGCCAGACACCGTTTCACTGCGAGGTTTATTACATCAACAAGACCGAGCAAATGTCTATTAAATGGGGAACCGACAGTAAGGTGCAATATATAGAACCTACATACAATTTCCCAATCTCTATTGGTGCTTCAGGAGAAATGAGCCTACGTGCGGAAGATAGTCGCAAATTACTCCTTAAGCTGGTCGGTACGGAAAAGAATCTTGGACAGCAGAAACTGGTGTCTTTCTTTCGTGCTTTCCTAATGACGAAAGTAAAAACATACATTGCTCAGGCAATGAAATCAAATGCTATTAACATTTTCGAAATAGACGAAAATCTGGTAGTGTTTTCAGAGGCCTTACACAAGCAACTGATTCCGGACTTTGCTGATTACGGTGTCTCTTTGGAACGCTTTTTTGTAACCAATGTCGTTAAGCCGGATGGGGACAGGCAATATGAAAAATTTAAGTGGCTCCATTTCCGACAGTATGCGGACATCGCCGAGGCAAAGCTTCGTCAACAGACGGATATTATCCATGCGCAGACTGAGGCGCAGAAAGTAGTGATTGATTCTCAGGCACAGGCGACGAAACGTGCACAGGAGGGTTATACCTATCAGCAGGAGCGCGCTTTTGACGTCGCTGGGCAGGTTGCACAGAATGAAGCCGTAGGACAGTTTACCAATATGGGTATCGGGCTCGGTACGATGGCAGGCATCGGCGGTGCGATCGGAGGAATGGTCAGTGGTACGGTCAGTACAGTCACGGATGCGGTAAATGCTATGCCTACGTCAACACAGCCTTCGCAGTCGGCGCAAACAGCCGATGATATGGCGGCATTCAAGGTGAAGATTGAAAAACTGTCTGTAATGAAAGAAGCAGGGCTTATGACAGAAGAGGAATTCGCTCAGATAAAAGAGAAACTGCTTTCTGAAATCCTTTAGAATATGGAGGATGTACAATGAAAAAGAATTTTAACACTTATGCCCTGATATGGGGAATTATATTGGTGGCGTTTAATGCAATCGTGTTTCTTATGCGCTCCTTTATCCCAGTATATGTGATGCGTTATGATTCGCGCTTCTGGGTTATATGGACGTTTGTCCTTGTGGCATTTATCGGTAATCTTGCCTGCGTTTACATGGCGTTCAAGGCGGAGAGCCTCCAAAAATTATTCTATAATCTGGCACTGATTTCCATAAGCCGATTTGTACTTGTCTGTACACTTATTGCCGGAGGTGCGGTTCTGCTGATTCCTGAATTCCCAATATGGATCGCCGCGATCATCTGTGTCATTCTTCTATCTTTTCAGACCATAGTCATGATAAAGATGATATGGACCGCTGGCACGGTCAGCCAGGTTGAAGAAAAAATAAACGAGAGGACCACCTTTATCAAAAACCTTACCGTTGATGTGGAAAGCTTAATGGCCAGCACGAAAAGCAGTGAAGCCAGAGCGGCGTGTAAAAGGGTTTATGAAGCGGTACGCTATTCTGATCCGGTGTCAAATGATGCGCTTTCCTCCCTTGAGGTGGAAATTGCTGCCAAAATGAAAGAATTGGTTGACACTGTTGCGATGGATGAGACAGATCAGGCGAAGACTCTTGCTGACGGTATTGTGGTCCTTGTTGAAGCCAGGAATAAGAAATGCAGATTACTGAAAGGAGAAATTGGATTATGACGTGGTCAAAAGAGGAAATACATAGAAAGTACGAAGAATATTTTCCAGATGAGAAAGCTAAAGCAAACGCGTTTGACAAAATAGCGGAGAGATATTACTGCGCTAATTTTGGCACGATGACAAAATCAGATTTTGAAACGTTGCTCTTTTCCATCTATCTTGAGCAGATTTTAGATAAGGACGAGGATGATTTTACCCAATACAGTGATTATACGCTCTCTAAACTACTTGGCATTACACAATCTAAAATTAGTTCTCTTAAAGTAAAAAAGGAATTGCTGTATCCATATGAAAAGTTTGACTGGAAAGAATCGTTTAAACGTATTTCCGACAGAGCCGTATATGAAAATGGGAAAATCAAACTATCTATTCCTGACAGAAATTTGTATCTAGAATTAAAAAACGCGATCGAGACAAGAGGCGGGTTCATTGAAGCGCAATTGACGGCAAACTTATTACAGGTTCCTCTCAGTTATTTTTTGGATTTGATGGTGGCGATTTCAGAAGATGAAACGGATATACAACAAATATGGAATGTTTTAAAAGATAAAATAAAAGATAATGGTAATTTTAAAGAAAAAGAACCTTTCGGCAAAGTTTTGCAGCGCATGGCGCCTGAGGTGGTCTTTGAGCTGATCGGTGACTGTGTTCCATGCATTGGAGGAGCCATGAAGACCGTCGCTCAGGAGATCTATCAGGCTATAAAAAGATGATTGGAAACGACATGCTGCTGGTATTGTGGCTCATAATAAAACGTAAGACAAGGAGAAAGGGTTATCTATGGCAATCTTTAAGTGTAAAATATGTGGCGGGACCATTGAGTTTGAGCCCGGTGCAACCGTTGGCGTATGCGATTCCTGCGGTACCAGGCAGACGCTGCCACGTCTGGATGACGATAAAAAGGCAAATTTGTACGACAGGGCTAACCATTTTCGCCGGAACAACGAGTATGACAAGGCTACAGGCATCTATGAGCAGATCTTGAATGAGGATCGCATGGATGCCGAGGCATACTGGTCGCTCGTGCTTTGCCGGTACGGTGTTGAGTATGTAGAGGATCCTGTTTCCCATAAGCGAGTGCCTACCGTCAACCGCACGCAGTTTACATCTGTTTTTGCTGATGAGGATTACAAATCAGCCCTGCAGTATGCCGACGCAGCCCAAAAAGCGATTTATGAGAACGATGCGAAAGCAATCGATGAAATCCAGAAAGGCATCCTGAGTATTTCGGAGAAAGAAAAACCTTTCGATATCTTCATCTGTTATAAGGAAACAGACCAGAATGGCAGGCGGACGCAGGATAGTGTTCTTGCCAACGATCTGTTCCACCATCTGACACAAGAAGGTTTCAAAGTGTTTTTTTCGCGTATTACGCTTGAAGATAAGTTAGGCACCGCGTATGAGCCGTATATATTTGCCGCTTTAAATTCATCAAAGATTATGATCGTACTTGGTACGAGACCTGAGTATTTTAACGCGGTATGGGTGAGAAATGAATGGAGCCGTTATCTAGCGCTGGTGAAGCAGAGCAATGGAAAGAAAATGCTGATTCCGGCATACAAGGATATGGATCCCTATGATTTGCCGGAAGAGTTTTCCCATTTGCAGGCGCAGGATATGGGAAAACTCGGTTTTATGCAAGACTTGATCCGGGGTATCAAGAAGATTATACAAGCGGATGTGCTGGAACCGGCTACTGCCAGAGAAACGGTTGTGTATAGCGGCAATGCCAATATCGCCCCACTCCTTAAGCGTGTATTTATGTTCCTCGAAGATAAGGATTGGGAAAGCGCCGATGAGTATTGCGAAAGAGTGTTGGATGTAGATCCGGAAAATGCACAAGCGTACCTTGGGAAATTGATGGCGAAGTTAAGGATAAGAAAACAGGAGGGTTTAAAATATTGTAAAGAATCTTTTGAATATGATAGTAACTATGAAAAAATAATGCGTTTTGGAGATGACAAATTAAAAGCGACCCTTAAAGGATATACAGAGTATATTACCACCCGTAATGAGAACGAGCGGCGGGAAGGTATTTATAAGCATGCTTTAGAATTGAAGCAGAACGCGTTTACGGAGGATGACTACAAGCATACGGCCGACTTGTTTGAAAGCATCAGCGGATATCTTGATTCATACGCCCAAGCTGTGGAAAGCCGTCATAAGGCGGAAGATGCGAGACAAAGGAAAATCAAGGAGATTGAAGCAGCAGCGGAAGCGGAACAGTTAGAGCGGGAACGCCAGGCCGAGGAACAGCGTATCAAGGCGGAGAAAAGGAGGAAACAGACTATAATAGCAGTAGCTATTGCCGTGGTTGTAATCATTATAGCCTATTTGGGTCCCCTGGTATTTAATTCTGCTGGTAAGTATATAATGTCTGCCAGTAAGTACAAAGCAGCAGAGAAACTACAAGCAAATCAGGACTATATAGGTGCGGCGGTTGCCTTTGGATCAGCGGGCGATTACAAGGATGCCCGCACACGTAGTATGGAACTTTGGAACGAAATTGCAGATCGGTCAGTCTTGTCTGCGGATCGTCATACGGTGGGTCTGCGATCAAACGGCACAGTAACGGCAGTTGGTAACGATGATAAAGGTCAAGATGATGTAGCTGACTGGATGGATATTGTGGCGGTGGCGACAGGTGAATACCATACGGTAGGTCTGCGTTCAGATGGCACGGTGGTGGCGGTTGGTGACAATGACCATGGTCAATGCGATGTGGACGATTGGACGGATATCGTGGCGGTGGTGGCAGGCGAACAACATACGGTGGGTCTGCGTTCAGACGGCACGGTGGTGGCGGTTGGCTACAATTGCTTAAATCAATGCAATGTGGATGGTTGGACAGATATCGTGGCGGTGGCGGCAGGCGGATACCATACGGTGGGTCTGCGTTCAGATGGTACAGTAGTGGCGGTTGGTGACAATGGTCGTTGTCAATGCGGTGTGGGTGATTGGACGGATATCGTGGCGGTGGCGGCAGGCGGATACCATACGGTGGGTCTGCATTCGGATGGCACGGTAGTGGCGGTCGGTCACAATGGCTTTAATCAATGCGATGTGGATGGTTGGGCAGATATCGTGGCGGTGGCGGCAGGTGAATACCATACGGTAGGTCTGCGTTCAGACGGCACGGTAGTGGCGGTCAGCTACAATGGCTTTGGTGAAAGCAATGTAGACGGTTGGACGGATATCGTGGCGGTGGCAGCAGGTGAATTCCATACGGTAGGCTTACGCTCAGATGGTACGGTAGTGGCGGTCGGTAACAATGATTATGGTCAGTGCGATGTGGACGGTTGGACGGGCATTCGCATACCTGAGAAAACACTTGGTAGGAAGAGACCGTGAATGGAGAGGTGTTGTTTAACGGAAATATGAAAATTTCCGGGGAAGAAAATAATTGGAAATAGCTTCCTTTAGAAATATGCAAGGACCTGTTTGGCGGCTTCCGCGTCTTTTTCGGGCGTGAAGCCATGCCCTTCCCCGTGGTAGACGATAAGCTTTGCATGCGGGTAGGTTTCCTTAAGCCGGATGGAATAGGAGAGGGGCACGATCAGGTCCAGGTCGCCGTGGAAGATCAGCACCTCCTTGTCGAAATGCCGGACCGCCTCATAAGGGTCCATGCCATGGACGGCAAGACAATAACAGCTTCCAAGCTCGATGCCCCAGAACTCTTCTGTTTCAGGGACATCGTCCGGATTTGGATGACGCTTTGTCCAGTCGTCCGGGATGCAGAACGCGGGGTAATACAGGATGATGCCCCGCACATCCGCCGGACGTTTCGCCGCGGCGAGCGCCGTTACGAAGCCGCCCTGGCTTTTGCCAAGCAGGTAAAGATGGGAGCCGTCCACGTAGTCCAGGGATTTGGCATATGCCAGCACTGCAAAAAGGTCCTCTGTCTCCGTAAGCACCGACATCTTGGAGGTTTTTCCGGTGCTTCTGGAATTTGGCGCCCCTCCGCAGAAATCGAAAGCGAGGGCGACCCAGCCATGGGACGCGAAATAAGCGCCTTCCATCAGGAAATCTCTGCCGGAACCTCCGAATCCGTGGCTCATGATGACCGCGGGACGCTTTCCGCTTGTCTGTGGCAGATAGAGCGTCGCATAAATCTGCCCCGTATTATGGGGAATCTTGATTTCTTTTGTCTCAAATTGGAATGTTTCGTTATACATACCTGTCCTCCGTCCTTTTGCTCCATTTTTTCCTTCGGATCAGTAAAATCGCCAGCCGCCCCAGGAGAAATTTTACCATCACGGCACAAAAAGAGGCATACTATTTTGCTGCCCTGGGGTCGATCTTCCGAAGCACTACTTTCACTATACTAAAAAAGGAAACCCCTGTAAAGAGATTTCCGTTCGCTGCCTGTTGCTGGACGCGATTTCACAAAAAGATAGTGAAATTAAGCCTTGAATATGGTATGATTCTTAAGGGAAGCATCAGATTTGAAAGGGAAAGGACGGGCCGAGGCCTTAATAAGATGAAGAAGATCTTAATCGTTGATGATGATGTCCATATTGGAAATGCCTTGGAGGATGTGCTTTGTAAGGAGGGATATCAGACCTTGCGCGCCTATTCCGGAACCGAGGCCCTGTTGGTCCTTTCCCAGGCAAAGGTGGACCTGGTATTGCTGGATTTGATGCTGCCGGGCTTGGAAGGGGAGGAAGTGCTGCCCCATATAAAAGACGTCCCGGTCATCATCCTGAGCGCCAAGGCGGACCTGGAGGAAAAGGTCGCCCTGTTGCTGGGCGGGGCGGTGGATTATGTCACGAAGCCATTCCACAGGGAGGAACTGTTGGCCCGGATAGCCGTCCACCTCCGCAATGCACAAGGGAATGGGAGCCTTTGCGTGTACAGTTACAAGCAGCTTCAGCTGGATGCCGCTTCCCATCTGGTTACGGTAGGCTGCCAGGAGGTGAAGCTGACGAGGACGGAAAGCGCCATCCTGAAAATCCTTATGCGAAATCCCACGCAGGTGGTCACGAAATCTTTGTTGTTAGACCGGATCAGCCAGGATACCCCAGACTGCACGGAAAGCTCGCTGAAAATGCACATCAGCAATTTGCGCAAAAAGCTGCGTGAAGCGGGCGCGGGGGATTGTATAGAAGCCGTCTGGGGAATTGGGTTTAAGCTGCGGTAGGCGATGGATGCCCAGGTCATCTTTACCATATCTTTACTGTTTTCTTTGCCGCTTTCTTTACAGTTATCCGATATCCTACAGGTATCAAATGTGAAGGAGGTATGTCTATGGACTATGTTCTTAAGACAAACGCATTGACCAAAAGCTACAAGGGCTTTCTGGCGTTGAACAATCTTTCGATGAATGTCCCGAAAGGGGCGATCTATGGCTTCGTGGGGAAAAACGGCGCTGGCAAGACCACCCTGATCCGCCTGATCTGCGGCCTGCAGGAGCCTACTTCGGGGGATTACACCCTGTATGGTCGGAAAAACACGGAGAAGGACATCTTAAAATCCCGCAGGCGGATGGGGGCTGTCGTGGAAACGCCCTCCATTTACCAGGATCTGACGGCGGAAGAAAACTTAAGGCAGCAGTACCAGGTTTTGGGCCTGCCCTCTTATGACGGGCTTTCGGACCTATTGAAGCTGGTGGGGCTGGACCATGCCGGGAAAAAGAAAGTGAAAAACTTTTCCCTCGGCATGCGCCAGAGGCTGGGAATCGCCGTAGCCCTGGTCGGGGACCCGGATTTCCTGGTTTTGGACGAACCGGCAAACGGGCTGGATCCCCAGGGCATCATTGAAATCCGGGAACTGATCTTAAAGCTGAACAGGGAGCGGCAGATCACGGTCCTTGTGTCCAGCCACATTCTGGATGAGCTTTCCAAGTTCGCGACCCATTACGGCTTCCTGGATGGCGGGCGCATCCTAAAGGAGCTTAGCGCCGAGGAGTTGGAGTCCGCCTGTAGGAAGTGCGTCCGCCTGGAGGTTGACAGCACGAAAGCCCTGGTCCGCGTGTTGGACGAGATGAAGATTGATTATAAGGTTTTAAACGATACGACGGCGGATGTCTATGCCAAGGTGAATCTTTCCCGCTTGGCCCAAGCCCTTGCCAGGCAGGGGTGCGAGCTGCTTTCCGCCAAGGAAAGGGATGAAAGCCTGGAAAGCTATTATGTCGGCCTTTTGGGCGGCGTCGCAGGAGGTGGGGAAAATGCTTAAACTGCTTCGGTCCAATTTTTCAAGGCTTTGGAGGGATCGCATATTCTGGCTTTGCATGGGAGCCATGCTTATATATGTGTTTCTTTATATGTTGAATGGGTGCAGGCAGGCCGTGAAAGATCTGTCGGAATATGGCTATTCCCTTGAGCAATATTATTTCCATGTCGCCTTATCGATCGGCCTTTTCTGCTCCGTTTGCAGCAGCATGTTCTTCGGGACGGAATATCATGACGGGACGCTCCGGAATAAGGTCATCGTGGGGCATACGAGGGAAGGCATTTACCTGGCAAGCCTGCTTACCACGTTCCTGGCGACCTTGGCCATCTTGTCCGTATGGCTTGTAGGGGCGCTTGTGGCGGTCCCGGTCCTTGGCTTTTGGAAAATGAGCGCTGGGAAGCTGCTTTGTTATCTATTGGTCGGCCTCATGTTCATCCTGTCCTTTTCCGCGATCTGTACGGTGATTAACATGTTGTCCTCCAATAAAGCCAATACGTTTCTCATTTCCATCCTGCTATTTATCGGGCTGCTGCTTTTGGCAAGCGTCGTTTATAACGGCCTTTGCCAACCGGAAATGATAAGCGGCGTGCAGATCACCCAAAATGGCCTGGAAATGACGGAGGGGACCCCGAACCCCAATTATGTCACCGGGTGGAAGCGGGAGCTTTATGATTTTATCGTGGATTTTTTGCCGACGGGGCAAGGGATTCGGATGTGGCAGCTTGAGGTGGCGAATCCGCTTCGGATGGTCGCTTCCTCCCTGTTCCTTACGATCGTTACGACGGCGGGCGGGATGTTCGCTTTTCACAAGAAAGATATCAGGTAAGGAAACGTTATGGAGATGTGGGTTTGGGCACTGGCCGGCATGATGGCGGCCGTCATTCTTCTTTTATCATGGAAAATCAGGACGCTGCAAAGGGCTGCGGAAGAAATGGGGGACGCCCTTGCCGACAGGCTCGAAACCGATACGAACACGTTGATCGACCTTTCCTCCGGGGACCGGCATATGCGCCGCCTGGCGAACAGCCTGAACGTCCAGCTTCGGAAGCTGCGTAAGGAGCGTCGCCGCTTTGAGCAAGGGAACCTGGAACTCCAAAATGCGGTTACGAACATTTCCCATGACCTGAGGACGCCTCTGACGGCCATCTGCAGTTATCTGGATTTGCTGGAGGCGGAGGAAAAGTCGCAGGAAGCGGAACGTTACCTGCAGATCATCCGAAACAGGGCGGAGCTCATGGTGCAGCTGACGGAAGAACTGTTCCGATATTCCATGGTCCTTTCCGCGAAAAACAAGGGAACCCTGGAGCCGGTGGACGTAGGGGGCGTATTGGAAGAAAGCATCGCGTCGTCCTATACCGCGTTAAAAGACCGGAAGATCGAGCCTCAGGTCCATATCCCGGATAAAAAGGTGGTCCGGACGTTGGACCGCGTCGCCCTGGTCCGGGTGTTTTCCAATTTGTTGAACAATGCCATAAAATATAGCGACGGCGACCTGGAGGTCACATTATCGGAAGCGGGCGTCGTCACGTTCACAAATACGGCCCTTGGGTTGAACCAGGTCCAGGTGGGGAGGCTGTTTGACCGTTTCTATACGGTGGAAGCCGCGAGGAAGTCAACCGGGCTGGGCCTTGCGATCGCAAGGGCCCTGGTGGAGCAGATGGGCGGGGACATAGCGGCAGAATGGAGGGAAAACAGGCTGAGCATCCGCGTCACGCTTCCCAAAGAATAGGGCAAGGGCTTAGAGGGCATTCTTGAAATAAGAATATTTGCCCTCTTTTTTCATTTTAGGCTTTTACAGGATGGGGGAATATGATATAATGCAGGAAAGGCGTCTGTTGGCGCGGAAGTTGGTTTGGCATGGAAGCGAGGAAATGATGAAGCGGATTTTATTGAAATTAAGCGGAGAGGCCCTGGCGGGCGAGAAGAAAATGGGGTTTGACGAGGATACGGTCCGTAACGTGGCCCTGCAGGTAAAGGAATTGGTGGACGATGGGATGGAAGTAGGGATCGTCACCGGCGGCGGCAATTTCTGGCGGGGGCGTACCAGTGAAAACATCGACCGTACCAAAGCGGACCAGATCGGGATGTTGGCTACGGTGATGAACTGCATTTACGTCTCGGAGGTCTTCCGTTCCGTGGGCATGAAGACGGCGGTGATGACCCCGTTCGTATGCGGCGCGTTCACGGAGCTTTTTTCCAAGGATAAGGCGAATGAATGCTTCAGGCAGGGAATGGTGGTGTTTTTCGCGGGAGGCACGGGGCATCCTTACTTTTCAACGGATACCGGCGTGGTGCTGCGGGCGGTGGAAGTGGAAGCGGAGGTCATCCTTTTGGCGAAGTCCATCGACGGCGTGTACGATGACGACCCGGCGAAGAATCCCCTGGCGAAGAAGTATGATGAGATCAGCATAGACGACGTGGTGGCCCAGAACCTGCAGGTGGTGGATATGACGGCGTCCATCCTGGCGCGGGACAATAAGATGCCGATGTGGGTGTTCGGCTTGAACGAACCGGGCAGCATCGTGGACGCGGCCAAGGGGAAGTTCCACGGGACGAAGGTGACCGTATAGCGGCAGGGACGCGGACAGGGCAGGCAAGCTGCCTTGGCGTCGGATGGGAACGATAAGTAATTGCGAAGCCGTTTGGATGCGCTTTCTGGATGGGGCGTCCCCGGAATGGGAGGCTTGCAGTTATTTACATGGAATAAGAGACAAGGAGAAAACGGAGGAATCACTATGGACGCAAGGTTACAGCAGTATGAAGACAAGATGAGGAAAGCGGTTGATTACCTGGAAGCCGATTACCTGACCATTCGCGCGGGACGTGCCAACCCTCATGTGTTGGATCGGATCAGGGTGGATTATTACGGCGTGCCCACGCCGATCCAGCAGATGGGCAATATCAGCATCCCGGATGCGCGCGTCATCCAGATCGCTCCCTGGGACAGGACCCAGATCAAGGCGATCGAGAAGGCGATCCAAATGTCGGACCTGGGCATCAATCCTTCCAATGACGGCAGCGTCATCCGCCTGGTGTTCCCGGAATTGACCGAGGAGCGCAGGAAGAGCCTGGTCAAGGATGTGAAGAAGAAAGGCGAAGAGGCGAAAGTGGCGGTCCGCAACATCCGGCGTGACGGCAACGATGCGTTTAAGAAGCTGACGAAGCAGGATGTGTCCGAGGATGAGGTGAAGCAGCTTACGGACGACCTGCAGAAGCAGACGGATAAGTTCATCAAGGAAATTGACGGATTGATTGACAGCAAGTCCAAGGACATTATGAAGGTTTAAAACGGGAGACATTCTGGGGCGGCATCTGGACCGCCCCGGAATGTTTATCTCTATGGGCGGCATGGAGGGGGTCAAGCGCCTGCCGTGGAAAGGCGCCGTGAAAAAAGGGACGTCGCGTGGCGCGGCGTTTTCCCAGGGAAAAGTTTGAGGATGCTTGAGGATGCGACATGAGTGAAGAATGGAAGATGCCGAGGCATGTGGCGATCATTTTAGACGGGAACGGCCGTTGGGCGAAAGCGAAGGGCATGCCCCGCAACTATGGGCATACGCAGGGCGCTAAAACGGTGGAGACGATCTGCGAAGAAGCCTATAAGATGGGGATCCAATATCTGACGGTATATGCTTTTTCCACGGAGAACTGGAACCGTCCGCAGGATGAAGTGGACGCGCTGATGAGGCTGTTGCGCAACTACATGAAGACTTGCCTGAAGACGGCGGAGAAGAATCGGATGTGTGTGCGCGTGCTGGGGGAGAAGTCCCGGCTGGACGAGGATATCCGCGCCCGGATCGCGCAGCTGGAGGAGGCGACGAAAGACAATGACGGTCTGCATTTCCAGATCGCGATCAATTATGGCGGGCGGGATGAGCTGACCAGGGCCATGCGCAAGGTGGCGGGCGAGGTGGAAAGCGGGAAGCTTGACCTGGAGGACATCGATGAAGACTGTATTGCGGCCCATTTGGACACCGCCGGCATCCCGGAACCGGACCTTTTGATCCGTACCTGCAATGAGCAGAGGATTTCCAACTTCCTCTTATGGCAGTTGGCTTACACGGAATTTTATTTCACGCCTGTGCCTTGGCCCGATTTTACCAAGGAGGAATTGGCCAAAGCCGTGGAGGCATATAATCATAGAGACAGAAGATACGGCGCGTTGAAGGAGGAATAGTTTCATGTTTGGACCCAGACTGGTGAGCGGAATTGTATTGATCATCATCGCCTTGGCGACATTCGGACTAGGGGGTCCCGTGCTTGCGGCCACCTTGTTGGCGATTTCCTTGATCGCTTTCCGGGAGCTGACGAAAGCGCTGAACGTGTCGCGTCCGGCCGATGGGGACCAGAGGGAAGGCGCGCCCTGGAACCTTTTGGAATATGTAGGCGCGGCAGGCGTGGTCGCTTATTATGCCGCCGCCTTTTTTTCGGACGCGCAGGTCTACCTGCTCATGTGCATCGTAGGCGTATTCATGGCATTGATGTTGGTCTATGTTGTCACGTTCCCGAAATTTAACGCCACACAGGTGGTGGCGGCCTGCTTTTCCTTCCTCTATGCGCCGGTGATGCTGTCTTTCGTCTATTTGACCAGGATGTGCCCGCAGGGGAAATATATGGTTTGGATGATCTTGATCAGCTCCTGGGGCTGCGATACCTGCGCCTATGTGGTAGGGATGCTGATCGGGAAAAAGAAGATCTTTCCGCAGCTTAGCCCTAAGAAGTCCCTGGAGGGCTGCATCGGGGGCGTGCTGGGAAGCGCTACGATTGGCGCCCTGTATGGGCATTTCATCGTGGAGGCGGCATTCCCGGACCAGACGGTGAAGTGGATCATCGCGTTCATCTGCGCCGTCGGGGCGGTCATGAGCCAGGTGGGCGACCTGGCCGCGTCCGCGATCAAGCGGAACCACCAGATCAAGGACTACGGCAAGCTGATCCCGGGGCATGGCGGGATCATGGATCGTTTTGACAGCATGATCGTGACCGCGCCCATGATTTATTTCCTGGCGATCCTGATGATCAGGCAGTAAGGGAAAGCCGGTGCCGGTGCCTGAAGGGCTTGCGGCATGGCGGCAGTCAGGCAGTAAGAAAGGGCCGCGGCCTAAATGGGCTTGCGGCATAGGAGAGTAAAACACATGAAGAAGATCGCGATATTGGGTTCGACCGGCTCCATCGGCACCCAAACGCTGGAAATCGTAGGCGCGAACCCGGATTTGCAGGTCGTGGCGCTGGCGGCGAACAGCAGCGTGGAGAAAATGGAAGCGCAGGCGCGCACGTTTAGCCCTATGGTCGTCGGGATGTGGACCGAAGAGGCGGCAAAGGATTTAAGGGAGCGCCTGGCTGATCTGCCCGTCAGGGTAGTGTGCGGCATGGAGGGTCTCCTGGAAATCGCCACATTGCCCCAGGCAGAGGTATTGGTGACGGCCATCGTGGGAATGATTGGGATTAAGCCCACCATCGCGGCCATCCAGGCGGGCAAGGCGATCGCCCTGGCGAACAAGGAGACGTTGGTGACGGCAGGGCACCTGATCATCCCCCTGGCGAAAGAGCGAGGCGTGTCCATCCTGCCGGTGGACAGCGAGCACAGTGCCATTTTCCAGTCCCTGAACGGGGAAAACCCGGACCGGATTTCCAAGATCCTCCTTACGGCGTCCGGCGGACCGTTCCGCGGCAAGACGCGGCAGGAACTGGAGGAGGTGCGGGTGGAAGACGCCCTGAAGCATCCCAATTGGTCCATGGGGAAGAAGATCACCATTGATTCCGCCACCATGGTCAATAAGGGGCTGGAGGTCATGGAGGCGAAATGGCTCTTCGGCGTGGATCTGCCCCAAATCCAGGTGGTGGTGCATCCGCAGAGCATCATCCATTCCATGGTGGAGTATGTAGACGGCGCGATCATGGCGCAGCTTGGGATGCCGGATATGAAGCTGCCTATCCAGTATGCCCTGTTTTACCCGGACCGCAGGCCGATGATGGGCAAGCGGGTGGATTTCTTTTCTTTGAAGCAGATTACCTTTGAGGAGCCGGACCTGGAAGCTTTTCCGGGGTTAAGGCTGGCTTACCGCGCCATGGAAGCGGGAGGGAGCATGCCTACCGTTTACAATGCGGCGAATGAACGGGCGGTTTCCTTATTTTTAAATGGAAGGATCAGATATCTGCAGATCGCGGAGTTGATCGAGGCTGCCATGGACCGCCACCAGGTGATCGTGCATCCGTCCGTGGAGGAAATCCTCATGGTGCAGCAGTGGACGGAAGAATTGACGGACAAAGAGGTGTTACAATGCTGACGCTGGTTTTTTTCATCCTGATTTTCGGGGTGGTAGTGATTTCACATGAATTCGGACATTTCCTCCTGGCGAAAGCCAACGGGATCCATGTGGTGGAGTTTTCCGTGGGCATGGGCCCGACGTTGTTCTCTTTCCCGAAAGGAGATACCAAATATTCCCTGCGGCTTCTGCCCATCGGCGGGGCCTGCATGTTCGAAGGGGAAGACGGGCTGGATTTCCTGGAAGGGGAAGAAAGCAAGGGGGCGTTCCCCAATGCCCCGGTCTGGAGCAGGATTTCCACGGTGCTCGCTGGACCGATCTTCAATTTCATCCTGGGCCTCCTGATCGCCCTCATCATGGTGCAGTTCATGAGCATCAACGACACGGTCATCAGCGAGGTGACGGAGGGAAGCCCCGCCCAGGAAGCCGGGCTCCTGGCATCGGACCGCATCCTTTCCATCAATGGGGAAAAGGTTTGCATCGGCTCGGATATCATCCTTTTTAGCATGACTACCGCGGGAGAGGAAGCCGAAGTCGTGTTTGAAAGGGATGGACAGGAGATGTCCACAGTCCTTAAGCCGGTCTATAATGAACAGGAAGGGCGTTATTTCATGGGGATCGCCTTGGGCGAGCAGGTGGATGTGAAAGGGATCGACAACTTCCGCTATGCCTGGTATGAGACCCGTTATTGCGTCAGGGCCACGTTCAAGAGCCTGGGCATGCTGGTAAGCGGCAGGCTGCATCGTGAGGATGTGGCCGGCCCGGTGGGGATCGCCGTCAATGTGGTGGGCAAGACCTATGAGGCCACCAAGGAATATGGTTGGCTTACCGTGCTGTTAAACATGCTCAACATCACCCTACTACTGACGGTGAACCTGGGGATTCTGAACCTCCTGCCCCTGCCTGCCTTGGATGGCGGCCGCCTGGTGTTCTTGCTTCTGGAGGTGGTCCGCGGCAAGCCCATCCCCCCGGAAAAGGAGGGCATGGTGCATTTCGCCGGGCTTGTATTCTTCATGGCTTTGATGGTGGTCGTCTTCTTCAATGACCTGGTCAACATCTTTGGCTGATGCGATATCAAATCCGCGCCGCCGGGCGCTTCGTCAAATTGCACAACCCTCTCGGACCCTGGAAACAACGGCATTTTACAGGGCTCCGAGAGGGTTTTTCACGTCTTTGGATTGGGAAAATTTGTAGAAAATCCCAGGTTGACAAGGTCCCTTTCGAGGTGTTATCAAAAAAGAAGGGCAAGGCATTAGAGGAGGAAGCGTCGAAAAGGAAGACGTGGATGAAATTTTGGACGGGTTATGTATGGCAGGATGGGGAAAGAGACGGTGCGGCAGATGGCACGGCAGACGGCACGAGCTTGCTGCTGCAGCATGTCAGGTGGAAGAAGCGCTCAATCATTTTAGCCGCGGTGGGGCGGGAGAAGGGATGTGACGGGCCGGTCGGATGCCTGCGGGATTGGTTTCAGGCGGAGGGCGTGTTCCTCTGCGGCAGGGCGGGAGGGGGCCAGGCGGGGAAGCGCCTGATGGAACGGCTCGGGTCCTTTTCCCCCTTTCAAGAGCCTATGATCGGGCTGCTCATGGTGGAGGATGATTTCTGGCTGATACAGGGCGGGGAGGGGGCGGCCTATGTGTTCAACCGGAAGTTTCAGCGCGCCCACCTAAGGCGGTTGGACAAACCATGGAATGGACGGACAGGCAGACTGATGGACGACCGAGCGGATGGTCGGCCAGGCAGACAAATGGACTGGCGGCTGGATGGACGCTTGGACAGGCAGATGGATGGGAGCGCATATTACCCTGGGCGGAAAGGGTGGCGCATAGTTCCGGGCACGGCGGAAAAGGGAGTGGGGATCCTGCTGGGCTCATCCGGCTTTTTCCAGGGGCTTACGGAAAAGGAGCTGCTGCAATGCCTGGGGGTGCAGGACATCGTAAAGGAATCCCAGATTCCGGGCAGGCTTCGGGAATTGTCCCAGGAATGCCTGAGGCGGGGCGGGCAGGGAGGAGGCGCGGTCTATGTACGGACCAGGTAAAGGGGAAGGAGACTTTCAAGGGCTGATCAAGCGGCTTGGACCGGAAAAGCGGGGTTACCGGGTCATTGGTTATCTGGACAGAGGAGGCAGTGCCGCGGTTTATCTTGTCCGCAAGGAGGCCGCGGGAAAGGACTATGCCTGTAAATGCGGCAGCCGCACCCAGTGGCTTGCGGCAGAGTCGGAATTGCTTCGCAGATGCCGGCATCCTCTGCTGCCTGCCTGGGAGGATTATTGGGAAGATGCCGACGGCGCCTGCCTGGTGATGGAATATGTGGCGGGCGCAAGCCTTAAGGAATTGCTGGAACGAAAGGGACGCTTTTCTTGCCAGGAAAGCGTACGGATCGCCTTAAGGCTGGCGGAAGGGCTTGCCTATCTGCAGGAGGGCAACCCGCCGGTGCTGTATAAGGACCTGTCGCCTGCCAACGTGAAGATAGAACCGACGGGGGAAGTGCGCCTGTTGGACCTGGGGGCGGCTGGCATCCGAAGCGGTTGGCGCATCGGCACGCCCGGG
>CANPWC010000001.1 GCA_947581905.1 uncultured Acetatifactor sp. | reverse complement strand
CAGGGCAGCTCGGCATTATGCAGGGCTGCCCGTTTCTTCCTGCCCTGAATCTGATACTTTCCTTAAGAATTATATCATATTTATCAATAGGAGACTATAGATGTAATGCGAAAAATTAGACGGCTATATTTATAGGTTCTGCATATGGACATATCAAGGAAATTACACTCCTTGAAAAGCCCCATTTAATGGTATTTTTAGAAATGCTTAATCATTGTTTTAGCACTCACCCCTTGACAGTGCTAATAATATATGTTATATTGCATCTAGAACAAGGGAACAGGAAAGACGCAAGGAAAACTTCTTCCGAATAAAAAAGTCGCTTCCTGGAAATGTTCTAACTGTAACAGCAACATGTTCGGAAGCTTCCGGACATGCTACAAGGATCCGGCGATACACAAGCCGACGATGGTCCGATAAATTTGGTTTGATGACAGAGGTCATCAGGAAAGGAGAGCATTATGTTAGTACCTAGCGTGTTTGGAGAGAGTTTGTTTGATGATTGGTTTGACGATTTTCCTTTTGGAAAAGATTTCTGGGACAACGGCCACGGCAATGAAAAGAACCCCTTGTACGGGAAGCATGCGAAGAACATGATGAAGACCGACGTCCGTGAGACTGACAACGGCTATGAAGTAGACATCGACCTGCCTGGCTTTAAGAAGGAAGACCTGAAGCTCCAGCTTGAAAATGGCTGCTTGACCGTGTCCGCCACAAAGGGCATCGACAAGGACGAGCAGGATAAGAACGGTCGTTATATCCGCAGGGAGCGTTATGCGGGCAGCATGAGCAGAAGCTTCTACGTCGGGGAAGATCTTACGGAAGAGGAAATCCACGCGAAGTATGAGGACGGCATCCTGAAGCTGTCCCTGCCGAAAGCGGAGAAGAAAGCTGTCGAGTCCAAGAAATACATTTCCATAGAAGGGTAAGCCATCTACAACTTGGTCCAACGTTTCAGAAGTTTCAGAAAGCCGGGGCGGAAGATTCCGCCCCGGTCCCTTTTTGTAAAAATATTTTAAAAACAATTTCACCCGTGCCCTTTTATTTCCCGCAAATCTCCCCCAAGGTGCCGAAAGTATATCCCATCTCTTCCCATTTGCCCAGGAGTTCATCCAGGATTTCGCCGTTGGTCTTCGATGTGTTGTGCAGCAGGACCACCGCGCCCGGATGGACGCGCCCAAGCAGCTTTTCAAACGCTTCTTCCCGGTCCGGCTGGTCGTCCACGTTCCAGTCCACATAGGCCAGGCTCCAGAAGAAAGTGCTGTAACCCAGGTCCTTTGCCATCTGCAGGTTTTCCTTGCTGTATTTGCCCTGGGGAGGCCGGTAGTAAGGGGAGATCTCCTTGCCGGTCAGCTCCCGGTAAGCCTCGGCCACGCCGTCCAATTCTTTCTGGAACGCGTCCCGGTCCGAAATGGATGCCATGTCCGGGTGATGGTAGGTATGGTTTCCCACCGTATGCCCCTCTTCCACCATGCGTTTCACCAGGTCCGGCGCGGATTCCAGGTAATGCCCCACCACGAAAAAGGTCGCCTTGACGCCATGCTTGCCCAAAGCGTCCAGGATGGCCGGCGTATTCCCGTTTTCATATCCACAGTCGAACGTCAGGTAAATCTTTTTCTCCCCATCCGCCCCTATGTAATAAGCGTCGTACCCGGCCAACTCCTCCGCTGAGGCGTTGCCCGCGGGACGCGTCCCCGCTTCGCCAAAGCCAAGCCCCCAATCCTGCGCCTCAAGCTCGAACGCGTCCATACGCGCCGCCGTTACCGCTCGCTGCAGGTACCCGACACCCCTTCCTGCCAAAAACATGGCAAACAAAAACAGTGCGCTCCCTGCCAGGCTTACCCCTTTTCGGACCGCCTCCCGCCGCTTCCCGCTCCAATTTTGAAACCTCCCGCCCTGCAGGCGGCTTTTCCAATCCTCTATCCTTCCCATGCCGCTTTCGCCTGCCGCAAGGCCGACCGTCCCGTCCGCCCTGCAGCCTTATTTTTTGTACATATATATGAAAGAGCGCCGCCCCCAATGTCAAAAAGGCTATTCCTTTTTCCCATGATCCATGCTATAATAACCTGCAAAAGCACAAAGCCGCGTCCGAGCGCGGCTGATCGGAGGAAACCTTATGCCCAAAAGAACAGACATCCATAAAGTCCTTATTATAGGCTCCGGCCCCATCATCATCGGGCAAGCCTGCGAATTTGACTACTCCGGCACCCAGGCATGTAAGGCGCTTCGGAAGTTGGGATATGAGATCGTACTGGTTAATTCCAACCCCGCCACCATAATGACTGACCCCGAAATCGCGGACGTGACCTATATCGAGCCGCTGAATCCCGATCGCCTCGAACAGATCATCGCCAAGGAACGCCCCGACGCCCTGCTGCCCAACTTAGGCGGCCAATCGGGCTTGAACCTGTGCGCGGAGCTGTCCAAGAAAGGGATCCTGGACAAGTACCATGTGAAAGTGATCGGCGTCCAGGTGGACGCGATCGAACGCGGCGAGGACCGCATTGAATTTAAGAACACCATGACCTCCCTCGGCATCGAGATGGCGCGAAGCGAGGTCGCCTATAGCGTGGACGAGGCATTAAAGATCGCTGACACGCTGGGATATCCTGTGGTGCTGCGTCCCGCTTATACCATGGGCGGGGCCGGCGGCGGCCTGGTCTACAACCGGGAAGAGCTGAAAGTCGTCTGCGCCAGGGGCCTGCAGGCCAGCCTGGTAGGACAGGTCCTGGTAGAGGAATGCGTCCTAGGCTGGGAAGAGCTGGAACTGGAAGTCGTCCGTGACGCGGACAACAACATGATCACCGTCTGCTTCATTGAGAACATCGACCCCATGGGCGTCCATACCGGCGACTCTTTCTGCAGCGCCCCGATGCTGACCATCTCCCAGGACGTGCAGAAGCGCCTTCAGGAGCAGGCGTACAAAATCGTGGAATCCGTCAAGGTCATCGGCGGCACGAACGTGCAGTTCGCCCATGACCCTGTCAGCGACCGCATCATCGTCATCGAGATCAACCCCCGTACCTCCCGTTCTTCAGCCCTCGCCAGCAAGGCCACCGGCTTCCCCATCGCCCTGGTCAGCGCCATGCTCGCCTGCGGGCTGACCCTGAAAGACATCCCTTGCGGAAAATATGGCACTCTGGACAAATATGTCCCGGACGGGGACTACGTGGTCATCAAGTTCGCGCGTTGGGCGTTTGAAAAATTCAAAGGGATCGAGGACAAGCTGGGCACCCAGATGCGCGCCGTAGGCGAAGTCATGAGCATCGGCAAGACCTATAAGGAAGCCTTCCAGAAAGCCATCCGCAGCCTGGAGACCGGCAGGTATGGCTTAGGGCAGATCCCTAAGATTGCCGCCTTAAGCAAGGAGGAGATCCTCAAGAAGCTGATCACTCCCTCCAGCGAACGCCATTTCCTGCTGTACGAGGCCCTGCGCAAGCATGCCAGCGTGGAAGAATTGAACCAGATCACCCATGTGAAGACCTATTTCCTGGAACAGATGAAAGAATTGGTGGAAGAAGAGGAAGCGATCCTTGCCCATCAGGGGGAAATGCTTCCTGACGATATGCTCATCCAGGCGAAAAAGGACGGCTTCTCCGACAAGTACTTAAGCCTGCTTTTGAACATACCGGAAGACGACGTCCGCAACAAGCGCATCGCGCTGGGCGTGGAAGAGGCCTGGGAGGGCGTCCATGTCAGCGGCACCCAGGACAGCGCTTATTACTTCTCCACCTATAACGCCCCGGACAAGAACCCCGTACATACAGACAAGCCGAAGATCATGATCTTAGGCGGCGGTCCCAACCGCATCGGCCAGGGCATCGAGTTCGACTATTGCTGCGTCCATGCCGCATTAGCCTTGAAAAAGCTAGGCTTCGAGACCATTATCGTCAACTGCAACCCGGAAACGGTTTCCACGGACTACGACACCTCGGATAAGCTTTATTTCGAGCCTTTGACCTTGGAAGACGTGCTGAGCATTTATAAGAAAGAACAGCCCCTTGGCGTGATCGCCCAGTTCGGCGGGCAGACGCCCCTCAACCTGGCGGCGGACCTGGAGCGCAACGGCGTGCGCATCCTGGGGACCGCCCCAGCGGTCATCGACCTGGCGGAAGACCGCGACCTGTTCCGCGCCATGATGGAGAAGCTGGAAATCCCTATGCCGGAGTCCGGCATGGCGACCACCGTGGAAGAGGCCCTTGCGATCGCCCACCAGATCAGCTACCCCGTCATGGTCCGCCCCTCTTATGTCCTGGGCGGGCGCGGCATGGAGGTCGTCTATGACGACGACAGCATGACAGACTACATGAACGCGGCAGTAGGCGTGACGCCCGACCGACCCATCCTGATCGACCGCTTCCTGAACCACGCCACCGAGTGCGAAGCGGACGCCATCAGCGACGGCACGCATGCCTTCGTCCCCGCCGTCATGGAGCATATTGAACTGGCAGGCGTCCATTCCGGCGACTCCGCCTGCATCATCCCCTCCAAGCACCTTTCGGAGGAAAATGTGGCCACCATCAAGGAATATACCCGGAAAATCGCGGAAGAGATGCACGTCAAGGGCCTGATGAACATGCAATACGCCATCGAGAACGGCAAGGTCTATGTGCTGGAGGCCAACCCTCGGGCATCCCGTACCGTGCCCCTGGTATCCAAGGTCTGCAACATCCGCATGGTGCCCTTGGCGACAGACATCATCACCTCCGACATCACCGGCAGGCCCTCGCCGGTCCCTGCCCTGAAAGAGTTGGACATTCCCTATTACGGGGTCAAGGAAGCGGTGTTCCCCTTCAACATGTTCCAGGAAGTGGATCCCATCTTAGGGCCGGAAATGCGTTCTACCGGCGAAGTCCTGGGCCTGTCCGCCTCCGCCGGGGAAGCGTTCTTCAAGGCCCAGGAGGCGACCCAGTCCAAGCTGCCTTTGTCCGGCACGGTGTTGATCAGCGTAAACCGCAAGGATAAGACGGAAATCGTCGAAGTGGCAAGGGGCTTCGCCCAGGCTGGCTTCCACATCGTGGCGACGGACCACACCTGCGCCCTGATCCGGGACGCCGGGATCGCCGCGGACAAGGTAAACAAGCTGTATGAGGGGCGTCCCAATGTATTAGACCTGATCACCAATGGGAAAATCGACCTGATCGTCAATTCCCCCGTGGGCAAGGACAGCGTCCATGACGACAGCTACTTAAGGAAAGCCGCGATCAAGGCCAAGATCCCTTACATGACCACCATCGCGGGCGCCAAGGCCACCGTGGAAGGCATCCAATATGTGCAGAAGCACGGCCAGGGGCAGATCCATTCCCTACAGTCCCTCCACGCCCAGATCAAAGATAAATAAAAGGGCCGCAGCCGCGGTGCCATGCTGCACAGCATCAAAAGGACCGGCATTTTGGCCCTCTTTCTAAATGGCATAGAAAGGCCCGCCCTGGACGCCTTACGGCTCCGGGCGGGTCCCTTTATGCGGCAGAACGCTTCCGCTCTTCTTTCTCCTGCCGTTTCATTTCCTTAAGCACTTGCTTCTGTGCCTGCTTTACCAGCTTCTTATGGGCCTTGACTTTCGCTTTCAGGGGCGCGTGCGCTTCCGCCCGCAAGGCATAAGCCACATACAACAGCGCGATGGAAAGCTGCAAGCCCACGATCAGTTTCTTCTTCTGCTCCTCGCTCATCCGAACCCTCCCTGCCAGAAACCATCCAAACCCTCGCGTCCTTACGCTCAGGCATGGAACTCCATGGAATAAGAATAGGTCTTGGCCTCGCCAGCCTTAAGCGCCTGTTCCCCGGCCTTGTCCTGAAGCTCCCCGGCGAAGCCATCATCGTCCGTCCTGCCGAGCCAAGGCTCCAGGCAGACGAACCGGCCGGTGGGCTTGGACCAGACGCCCAGGAACGGGAAGCCCGCGCAGCGCATGGTGACATAAGGGGACTTGTCCGGCCTGGCGATCCCTACCACGTCAACCTGTCCTTTTTCAAAAATCAAGGCGTCCCGGTCAAACAAATCGTCCGCGATCGGAAGCAGCCCTCCCTCCAGGGGCAGGTCATAAGAAACCTCCGGCACCGCCAGGGCGGTCTTGGGGCTGACCAGGATGTAGGAAAGCTTCTCCTTACCTGGGAAAGACAGGTAATACATGGACCTGGACTCATCCGGCAGCGCGGGGACCGCAAAGCCCGGATGCGCGCCGATGGAATACAGCATCTCTCCATCCGAGCAGTTACGAACCTCCCACTGCACCTTAAGCACACGGGGATTCTGCGGGTCAAAACGATGCGTCACCGTCAGCTCGAAATCAAACGGATACACCTCCCTCGTCTTTGCATCCGACGTAAGTAGATGCACAATCGAATCGAGCCCGACACTTACACATTCAAACTCCGAGTCCCTGGCGAAGCCATGCTGGGACTTCATGGCATACTTCTTTCCCCCATACCGGTACTCGCCCCCGTTTACCTTGCCCACAAACGGGAAAAGGATGGGCGCGTGGCGGTTCCATACGGAAGGGTCCGCGCACCAGATCCTCTCTAAGCCTAACCCTTTATCATAGACGCTGGCCAGCTCCGCCCCATGGTCGGACACCGTCACCCGCAAATGCTCGTTTTCAATACTCCTCAATCCCGACATGATAATCTCTCCTAGTAAAATGATCAGAATGAAAAGGAGGGCACATCCGCAGGGCGCGAACCCGCCCGCAAATGTGCCTGCCTTTTAAGGGCGGCTAAACGCCGTCCGCCACGTATGGATCATGCAGCCTCGCGAAATTAAGCCTTAATTGTAATTGTCGATGCAAGGCTGGAACATGCTCTTATCAATGCCGCATACAGGGCAAACCCAATCATCGGGCAGGTCTTCAAAAGCCGTTCCGGGAGCGATGCCATGCTCAGGGTCGCCTTTCGCAGGGTCATAAGTGTAACCACAGGGATTGCAGAAATACTTTTTCATAAGAAAAACTCCTTTCCAATATGTATGTATTCGATTCCATCGGTCGGACGCCGTAAGGCGCTCCTTTCTCCGGATTACTTTAAGGATAACACAAACGGGCCGGAAATTCAACAAAAGAAAATAGAATTCGCAAATTTTCATCCCGCCTGCTTTCATCCTGCCTGGCATTTTGATTTAATACGAAATGATCTCGTAGCCGTCCTCCGTCACCAGCACCTGGACCTCCCACTGCGCGGAGGGCAGCCCATCCTCGGTATAAACGGTCCAGCCGTCCTGGTCGTCAATGAAAATATCCTCTTTCCCCATGTTCACCATAGGCTCAATGGTGAACATCATGCCGGGGGCCATCACCATCTCCTCGCCGCGCCTGGAGACGTAGCTGACCCACGGGTCTTCGTGGAACTCCAGCCCGATGCCATGCCCGCCAATATCCCTGACGACGGAATAGCCGTTCTGTCTGGCAAAGTCATGGATGGCCTGCCCCATATCGCCCAAAAAGCCCCAAGGCTTCACTTCCTTTAACCCCACGTCGATACATTCGCGGGTCTTCTCCACCAGCCTGCGCTTCTCCGGGGATACCTCGCCGATGCAGAACATCCTGGAGGAATCCGAGAAATAACCGTTCAGGATCGTGGAAGCGTCAATATTGATGATGTCCCCCTCTTTCAACACCACGTCAGGGGAGGGGATCCCATGGCAGACGACCTCGTTGATAGAGGTGCAGACGCTTTTGGGATAGCCTTCATAGTGCAGGGGAGCCGGGATCGCGTGATATTTCGTGGTCTGCTCGTAGACCCATTGATCGATCTGCTCCGTGGTGATCCCAGCCTGAATATGCTCCGCCACATAATCCAGGACCGCTATGTTCACTTTCGCGCTCTCCCGGATCATCTTTACCTGCTCCGGCGTCTTGATCAGCGCACGATGCGGGACGATGTGCCCCATGAGCCTCAGGCTGTTCAGGCGCTGGTCAAAAGGGCCGTGGCACTGCTTATATTTTTTCCCGCTGCCGCACCAGCAGGGATCGTTGCGCCCTAACTCCTTGTCCTGGAGGCCCTGCGCGATATGAGGCGCGGCAAGCGGCGCGCCTCCCTGGGCGGCTGCAAACGGCGCGCCTCCTTGGTTCGTATGCTGTTTCTGGCTTGTAGGGTTCTTGCGAACCCGTGACTGAAATGACATCTGACCCTCTTCCATCCTTCCTGAAACTCTTCCTGAATCTTTTACGGCTGTGCGCCTCCTTGGGCGGCTGCCCGCCAGCCCTGGGAAACCGGTCCCTACGATCACCAGCCCAGGCAAGCCTGGAAAACGCCCCTGTGGGTCCCGTCGCTGGCGATCCTGTGGATGGTCCCGTATGGGTCCTGGTTTAACCACCGCCCATCTATCGTCAAATAAGTCGGCTCCGTCCCCAGGCAAAAGGCGAACACGCCGCATGCCGTTCCATGCGCCGTTTCCATTATAGGCGGATACGGGGAAATTTGCAAGCAGAAAAAAAGGACCCGCCCATCCGCCCCGCCCATCCGGTATAAAAAAAGGAACCTGCCCGCCCGGTGTCGCCACCGGGTGGACGGGTCCCCTTTCCTGTTCCCTTCAAGGCCTCAAGGCTCCGAAAGCCTTACTCCTCAACGGCAGGAATCACAAGCTCCTGTCCAGGATAAATGCTTCCAGGCGTCCTGATCGTCGCCGTGTTGGCATTGAAAATGGTCTCCCAAAGGTGGCCATCGCCATATGCCTTCTTGGCAATCTTCCAAAGGCTATCGCCGGACTGCACCACATAGGTCTCGCCAACTACTTCCGTAGTCGTCTCGGCCGGGGTTTGCTCCTCAGCAGTGCTTTCCGCTCCTGCCACTTGGATGGTAAGGACCATGCCAGGATAAATCCTGTTCGGATTGCTGATCACGTCCTTGTTCGCATCGTAGATCTGCCTCCACAGCTTGCTGTCTCCAAGCAGGTTAGCGGCAATCTTGGACAAGGTGTCGCCGCGCTGCACGGTATAGGAGACGGTCGTCGGGGCAGGAGCCGCGGCAGGTTCGCTTGCCGCAGGGGCAGGCGTAGAGGTGCTGGGCGTGCTCGGCGTGCTGGGAGTGCTCGGCGTGCTGGGCGTGCTGGGAGTCGACGGGGTGCTGGGAGTGGTCGGGGTGCTCGGCTGCTGCTCCTGAGGAGGAGTAGTCGTCGTCTCGGTCAACTCGTAGTTCTGTGCGGCACGCATCAACAGATCCGTATCCGCTTGACGGAACTCAATACCTATGGTATGGGTTCCCTGTCCAACGCTGGTCAAGGTCTGGGTCTTGATCGTGATCCTGGTACTGCCGGATTCCGCGGAGAATTCATCAACCGTCAATTCTCTACCATCCAAGTACACTTTCTTGAATTCGGGGAACAGACCCTCGGAAACCACTAACTGGCCCTCTTCGGTGCTGGCGGCAAGGGTAGCTCCATCGACGCGCTCGATAAGATCATAACCCGTATCCGTCGCTTGTTCCACGTTTTCATTGGTATTCTCATTGACTACAAGGGTGAACTCCCTGACGGAAGAACTAAAGCTGGTATAGCTATTGTTCATCCGAACCGTAAAGGTATAGGAACCTACCTCGGTGGGAACGCCATAGACTTCACCATTCTCCTTAAGCTCCATGCCGGGAGGCAGCTCGCCTCTCTGCAGGACATAGCTTACCTTGTTCCAGCTATACTTATTGCTGTTCTGGATGACCGGACCGTAAGGCACATACTTAACGGCCGCGGGTAACTCTTTCGTCGTGATGGTCGGATCACCAACCGTACCGGTCAAGGTCAGTACCATTAATACGGTGTCCCCGGATTTAATGGTCAGGGTGCCGCTGACTTCCGTACCATCTTCAACGCCCTCTTTCTGCTTCAAGCGGATCATGGCCAGGTTATCCAAAGAATAGCTTCTATCCAGGATAACATCTTTCGTAAACCCGTTTAAATCATAACCGCCCTTCAAGGTCCAATAATCGTCTACCACGACCGCGTCACTCTGCAGATCCAGCTTCAGATCCGGAATCGCTTCCGTCCCGATGTTAGCGACGAAGATATTATGTTCGTCATTGTGATAACGGTCGATCAAGACTTCACGCGTGGAACGGATGACGCCAGACTCATCGGTGGTCGTCTTCGCGTCAGGATCCGCCAGGCTGTTGATATAAAGTTTGCCGGGTCCTTCGACGGCTTTCACGATTTGCAGCCAATAGTTCTTCTGGTTCTTCCCATCTTCGGCGGCTACCGTATACTGCACGGGACCGGCGGAGAAATCATGAAAACTCTCGCCGCTCACCTCCGGCGTGGAGCTGCCGGCAGTGTGCACTTGGGCGCCATCAGAAGTATAGAACAAAGGCGCAATGTGCGTCAAATCTACGTCCTTGCCTACCAACATGGTCAAGTAATTATTGTCCGCATAGGAATCATAATCCACCGGAACCGAATAAAAACCGTTGTAGGTGTACTTATCCGTTCCATCCGCGAATCCGTTGAAATTCAAATAAGTACTGCTGCTCGGCTGATTATAAGGATTGGTTCCCTGTACCGCCTGCATGACACAACGATACATTTCCTGGTCAGGACCATCCGCGCCTACAAAGATGGTGAACGTGACAGGAGTGGAGAAATCCACTAAGAATCCGTCAGGGCTCAATACCTTGTCCCTAATGTTCTCATAGTTAAGGCTACTCGCCTCCGCGATGGAAGCCACCGGCGCGGTATAAATTGCCGTGATGCTGTTGTTGTCCGTATTCCCATTTTTGTAATAGTTGATTCCCTTGAAATAATAAGCCTGCTTAACAGGGTAATCCGCATAATAGGTCAGCGTATAGGTCCTGGTGCCCCCAGAGTAAGTGCTGGAAAAGGTGTCCACGACACTATAACGGCTCTTATTTTCATCCATATAGTACATAGAATACGGGCTAAAAGTAACGCCGCTGGACGTAGTGGTCAGATACAAGTACATAGGCAGGCAGCCTATGGCATTGCCACCCTGATAGCTGACCAGGGTGATCCACTTGCTCTCATACCTCTGCATCACATAGCCGGCATTCGGCTGCGTCATGTCCACGTTCATGATCTGTGCCGTGATGTTCTTCCCGGCAGCAGCCTCGGCAGCCGTCTTGTAATTTCCCTCATACACCTCGACCGTATCATGAGGAAGCGTCCCTCCGAAAGTGGCAGGATCGATGCTTAAACTTACATAAGCGGACTCGTTCTGGTCCAGGCTTTCATAGGGAACTGTAAGGTACAGTTCACGGCTCATACTAGCAGTAGAACTGGAGGTATAGTCATAATAGCTCGTAGAAGTCAATTCCACATTGCTGCGGGCGCCATCCTCCGCCTGTACATATACCACGGGATTCAGCCAATTTTCAGGTGCCGACGTAGTGGTCAGCCTGACACTATACCGGGTATTGTCCGGGGCCAACTGGTTCGCTTCGCCAACGATGATCTCAAGATACTTGCTGCTGCTGTACACGTTATAGCTTAAGTCGATGCTGTCAGTCGTCCCGGAAATGGTATAGCTATTATCTCCAGAAAGCGTCCACATCGCTTTGCTCGTATCCGTGATCGCGGTAGCCCCGGCAAGGAGCGTCCCAATGCTCACATTGGTCAGCTCGATGGGCGTCAAGCCCGTCAGGTCCACGGTTAGGGACTTCTGCTGCAAAGGCAGCAAGGAGACCGGCATAATGCCGGAGCCATCGGTGAACTCTTTTGCTTCCGGGTAAACGATGACATCCTTACCGGCGACTTTCAGGCTCATCTGAGTCACCTTGGTCCCGTCAAGATATGCGTTCACACGGAACGTATGGCCGCCAACTACTACGGTACTGTCCGGAGTCATGAACCACTGGTTGGACACTTCACCGTTGCAGGTGAACTGTACCTCATACGGGAAGAACGGATTGTCTTCCGGTATGTTGATGGTATAACTTCCATCTGCTTCAAAGTACACCTCTGGGTAAGCGACGACTTCCGCATCCGCCGGTACCTCGGATGGCGAAACCGATACGATGTCGTTTCCTGAGACAAAGGATACCTTGTCGCTGGCGCTTCCCGGCTGGGTAACGCTGTACGCGCAGTTTCCCGTATTGAACTGAACGACGTCAGCCATAACGGCGGGCGGGTTGGTCTCTTCCGCCCGTGCTGGCAATGAGGGCATAACAAGCAGCGCTGCCAGCAACACCGCTATGCCCCTTTTGATGGATTTCATCTTAAGGAAACCCTCCTTTCTTAATATTTTTCCCCGAGAGTTACCAGCTCCCGGATGGAATATAAGCGGCTTTGCCGCAAATTCCCTGATTCATAATCGAACACCAACGTCTCGCCGTCCATCACATCGCAAAGGTTGGGCAGATAGGCCAACTTCTGCAGGTCCTCATCCAACAGGATGCCGTAACGGTCTCCAGACGTGCTGATGTACTCCGTGATAAGATACTCTCCCACCTGGGTCACATATGTGAGGTAGGAATCCGCCTCCAGGCTTGCCACGAACTTGCCGCTCTTTAAATCATAGACCTGGGGCGCGTCATGCAGGGAAGAGGCGATCCGATAGCGGTCCGTCGTAAACTCCTCTTCCAGATCCTTGTCCGGCGCTTCCCTGGTTTCCTCGGAAACCACCGTCCCATCCTGGGCGCTGTAGCAGCGCACGGTCCCGTCATACCAGATCACTTCCAGGTAGGACTCGTCATCCTCCTTGCGGAACTGCTGGTCATAAATCGTATCGGGGTCCGGGATCTCCACCTCCGTCACCAGGCTGCCATCCATGTCGTAAATCCGGAAGCCGAAATTACTGAATAACATGGCCGTCTTGCCGTCCGCGCTGATACGGGCTTCGTCATGGACGTACCGCGCGTCATATTTCAGAAGCTGCGCGTCCTCATGCCCCTCCAGCTTCATCAGGCGCAGCACAGGGTCGTTGCGGCTGCCCAGGATGGCATGGTCCGCAGTGATCTCCAGGAAGTCATACGCCACATCCACGGCCTCTAACGAGGATAAATGAGCGCCGCTGTCATAAAAGGCGAAGCTTCCATCTTCCATGGAAGTCAAGATATAATCTTGCCCGATCGCGAAGCCGGTCAGGTACGCGTTCTCCGCATAAGCCAGCTCCTGCTCCTCGATCTGGGCCTCTGCGCCTTCCTTGACCTCCACCCGCTCCAGAAGGCTGCCGGTGGCAAGATAGATGCCGTCTTCCCCGGCTTTCAGGTGGAACGCGTCCTGGGATTCAAAGCCTCCCAGGTAGGAAGCTTCCATCGTATCCACCATGCCAAACAGCGCGTCCCCGGTCCCTCCTGCGGCGAAAGCCAGATATTTCCCGCAGAAGCCGCCCTCGAAATGGCGGTACTGCGACTCGTCAAACAAAATCATGTCCCCTTCCGGGTCCTCTACATCCAAAATCATCAGCGCCCCATCGGAAAAACTTGCCGCCAACAAGGTGCCGTCCGCATTCAGGGCGAACAGGGCGTCCTCCGGGTCCGCGAAAATATCATTGGCCGCTACCGGCAGATGCTTCCCGTCAAAGGAACGCTCCGCCACCACCTGGCCGTCCGAGGCCTGATAGACCACGACACGTTCCGCATCCCGGTCCACGGCGGCCACGCGGCTTGCGTCCGCTGAAAGGGCAAGGGTCGTAGCCGCTTCCCCGGTCCAAACCGCCTCCCCCTTTTCCAGGTCATAGACAGAGACGCCGTCCGCGCCGGCATAGACGATCCGGTCCTCATCCACGAACAGGCAATCCGACAACGCGGACTCCTGGATGGGCAGGGACGCGATCTTTTCCTGATCCTCCATCTCGAACACCGCCGCCTCGAACGCGTAAACCGCGGCAAAACGGCTGCCCTGCGGAGAAGCCGCAAGCTTGAACGGGGCGGCCGGCAGTTCCAGGGCCCGGTCCGTCTTAAAGCCGTCCGACAGGTCATATACGCCCAAGGCGTCCGTCAAGGCCAACTGCGCTTCCGCCGGATAAGGCGGCACGAACAGGCTGGATTTCTCCGGGATCGCCTGGAGGGCATAATCGATGGCTGCCACCGTATCCCCCTCCGAAAGGGCCGTGCGGGAATACTCCGCCATTTTCAGCCAACTTTCCGAAATCTGCATCCGGCGAAGCCCCAGGAAGGCGCATGCCACGCCCGCCACCAGGAAAGCTCCGAACGCCCCTGCCGCCACATGCCTGCCCTTTTTCCACTTGATCAGGCGGGGATCGTTCTCATGCAGGTGGTTCAGGTCATAAAGCATCTCCTCCGCCGTCTGATACCGCAGGTCCGGGTTGGGGTTCATGGACTTGCTGATGATATGCACGATCTGGGGGCTAAATTCCTGGGTGCTAAGCGGCACTACCTCCAACGCGCTCCTGGACGGGCGCTGTCCGCTTAATAAATGGTATAAAGTGGCTCCCACGCTGTAAATGTCGGACCGCACGTCCGGCAGGACGGCCCGTTTACGCATCGAACTGGAGGAAGAGCTGTTTACGGCAAGCGTCACCGTCTCATCCCCGCGCGCGACCGTATCCGTGCCGCGCGCGATGGTCGCCGTCCCGGCGCCATCTGTGGAAAAGTCCAGGCCATAATGTTCCGGGGAAGCATAACCGGCGCTGCAGCCGATCACATTCTCCTCCCCTAAGGCCAGGGCGATGTTAAAATCGATCAAACAGATATCATTGTTCGGCCTGCGCATCAGGTTGGCAGGCTTAATGTCGCTATGTACGTAACCTTTCGGCGGATTGCCATGGATCGGGCTGTGCAGGTATTGGAGCGCCTCCAGAAGCTGCCGCGCCCACTTGATCACCTGGGCCTGGGGATACCGCTCCCCACGCTTCAATGGATTATCCAGGCTCTCGCCCTCAATATAGTCCATGACCGTGTAGACCACGTCGTTTTCCACGAAGAAGTCATACACCTGGGGGATATAAGGGTGGCTCAAATCCTTCAGGATATCCACCTCACGCCTCAAAAGCTCCGGGCGGGTGGTGATCTTACGCTTATCCGCCTTTAAGACGACCCGCTTCCCCAGCCTTAAATGATTGGCGAGGTAGACGACGCCTCCGCCGCCGGCCCCTATCCTTGCCACAATTTCATAGGTTGAAGCAATTATTTCTGACATGTCCTGATTCCTTTACCTTGTTTACCGCTTTTTCGTTTTCTTCTGCTTCTTCTCATCCACCCTCGGCCCGTATTCCGAGTCGAGCTGCGCCATTAAGCGCGTTCCTATGACCTGGGATATGCAAAAGAAGATGAGCCCGGCCAGCAGCGCCGCCGCCGCCAGCGCGATCCCGCCGTAAAACAGCATCTCATTCATCAGTAAGCCCATAACTAACTTCCTTTCCCTTCCGGACGCTTCCTACCCTGCGAAGCTGGTCCGGAAACCTAAACCAACTCCATGACCCCGGTCTCCGTGCCGAGGTAGGTGATATCCTCCACCACCCGGAAGCCGGTCACTTGATATAATTCCTCATAAACCTCCTGCACAGGAGGGAGCTCCACCGTGCTTTCCCCAGGCGGCTTCCCCGCGGGGGCGGCTTTACGCTTCTTTTTACGGTCCAGCAATACGATCAAAAGCACGGCCGCGGCAAGAAGGACCAGGATCCCGATCCCAATCCCCAGGAAGAGCATCTTATGCTCCAACATATATTGTAACAACGGAGATGTTATCAGTTTCTCCCCTAGACTTGTTAAGCTCAACCAAATATTCCTCCTGCCGTTTCATTTGCGCCGCATCGCCGCGCACTTCCCGGTACAGCTTCGCCTGGATCTCCTCCTTGGAAAGGGCGTGCCGGAAGCCGTCCGAACACAGCATATAGACGGCGTCCCGCTTCACATCCCCGAAAAACATATCGGGGCTTACGCTTTCCTCCACTCCCACGCACCGTGTCAGCACGCTCCTCATGGGGGACTTCATCGCCTGTTCCTCGGTCATGTTGCCCATGCGGATCTCATTCTCGATGACCGTATGGTCCGTGGTCATCTGCCTTACCGAACCATCGATCTCGTAAGCACGGGAATCCCCGATATTGAGCAAGAAATACCTCTGCTGCGTCAAAAGCAGCGCAGTCACGGTAGACCCCGTGGTACAGCCGTGCTTCCAGCCGTACTCCCGGATCTTGCTGTTCTGGGCGGTAATGACCGATTCCCAATGGGAACGGACCACATGGTCCTCTAGGGGGGCCTGGGACAGGTTCGGCAAGTACGTATACATCCAATCGGAGAACGCGTTGACTATGCTGGAACTGGCGACCTCGCCGAACTTAAGGCCGCCCATCCCGTCGCAGAGCACGGCAAACACCATGTCGCCGGTCCGCGTCTCCAATTTACGCACAAACAAGCTGTCCTGGTTCACATCCCTTTTGATGCCGACATCCGTCGTGGCAGAAATGTAAAAATCCATAAAGCATGCACCTAAAACAATCTGAATTCAAATTCTTCATTCGACAGCCGGATGTTCTGGCCGTGGGAAATCTTGACTTCGCATCCGGAGGGGGCGTTCACGCCATCCACGTAGGTATGGTTCTTGGAATTATCATCCACGATAAAATATTCCCCATTCCTGGTCAGAATATGACAGTGGCTGCGGCCTACGCTCTGGTTGTTCGTCACCACGTAATCATTAAAGTCAGCGTCCCTGCCAATGCGGAAAATCTCCTTGTTGATGGGGATCTTCTCGTTGTTGCTCTTATGGATCAGGTGCGGCGAAAACTGCTGTTGGGTCTGTCCCATTCCCATGATGACCGTGCTGGAATCATCATCCGCCACATCGACGAAGCTGGTCTCCCCGAAATCAGCGCCCAAAGGCATATTGGGGATGACCGGACGAGGCATGGGCTGCGGCGCGGGCGTAGGCGCAGGAGCGGGCTGCGGCATGCTAGGCTGGCCCTGGGGCGGCATTGGACGGCCCATGTTAGGCTGACCCTGCGGCGGCATCGGGCGTGCCATGTTCGGCTGCCCCTGCGACGGCATGGGACGTGCCATGTTAGGCTGACCCTGCGGCGGCATCGGGCGTGCCATGTTCGGCTGCCCCTGCGGCGGCATGCCGGGCTGGCCGGCGTTCATCGGCTGAGGGATGCTCATCGGTCCGGGCGCAGGCTGTCCAGGGATCGCGAAGCCTCCCTGCTTCGGGGCCCCCGGCATGGCAAAGTTGCCGCCAGCGGGGCCTGCCGGTGCGAACGGCTGCGGCGCTCCCGCAGGCTGCGCGGGCGCTTTTGCACCCTTGCCGGCTTTCTTCTCCGCTTTCTGCGCTTTGTAAATCTCCGCATTCTCTTTGTTATAATGCTGTAACAGGTAGAACACGCTCATGGGCTTCTCGCCGCTTGGCTGCGCGCCAGGGGCGGGCATGCCGGGCATAGGCTGCGGCGCTCCCGCAGGCTGCGCGGGGGCCCTGCCGGGAATGGGGATGTTCGGGACATTCGGGACGTTCGGGACATTTGGAATATTCGGAACGTTCGGGATGTTCGGTACCGTATTGTTCATCTGGCGGGACATGTCCACCGTAGCGTTCTGCTTCTGGTTCTGCGCCCCAAGGCCGAACGGCGCGGCATTCTTAGGCTGCGCGGGCGGCACGGGTGGCACGTTCTGGACAGGAGGCGTCTGCTTGGGCGCGGGCGTAGGCGCGGGCTTAGGCTGCGCAGGCTGTCCGTAGAACGGCTGCTGGGCAGGCTGGGAAGGGGCAGGCTGCTGGACGGGAGCCTGAGCCGGCGCGGGGGCAGGAGCCGCCGCCCTCGGCGCGTTTCCTGCGATGCTGTCCAAAACAGCCTTGAAATCCGTTAAGGAGAACACCTGCGTGCTGTTCAGGTAGTTGATGAGCAGCGCCACATGGTCACAATTCTCCGTCTGGTCGAACTGGGTCGTGAAAATGATGTTGCGGAAAAACGCCCCCAGGTCCACGCCGGAGGACTGCGCCCCCATGACGGGCAGGCAGATCATCACCGTGTCACAGGTGCTCACATCCGCGAAAATGTAATTCAGATCCAACATGAGCGTATTGGGGTCGATCATATATTCCTCCGCGGAAAGCATCGCGTCCACGATGCCGCCGAACACGCCCAAAAGCCTCTTGCGGTTGACCGGGCCCATGAAGAACTGGCTCGCCTGGACCTTGGAGGAGATGTTGTACTTGATGAACCTGGTATCGTTCATCTGCATGAACATGGCAGGCGCAAGGCCCGGAATACGGTTGTTCGTAAGCATCCCTAACGCCATGGAATCGATGGTTTCGTTTTCTTCCAGCGCATACACCAGAAAAGTATTGTTTCCTTGGTTCTCATAAGAAAAATTACTCATGTTCCTCTCTCCTATCTGTTCAGTCTATATAGTTTCAAGAGTTCCCAGGTGTCGCCGTTTTTCACAAAGCAGCTGCCTTTCTCATTGAAATCCTTCGCCCCGTCAAACTGCGCGGCAATCTTAAGTTCCTCGTCCGCGTCCACAAAGCCCCATTTCCCGTCGACCTGCACGGCCGCCATGCCGTTCACATAAGACCTGGCGTCTTCATAGGTCTTGTCGGACTTCAGGTTGCCGTCCTTATCGATGAAGCACCACTTCCCGCCGATCTTGACCGCGGCGAAAGTCGTGTCGCCGAACACTTTCGCGTCCTCAAAGGTCTGGGTGCCGATCTGGTTGCCGGCCATGTCCACCATCACGTAGGAGCCGCCCGTTTTCACGAAGAGGCGCTCATTCCGATAAGCGATCTGCTTCTCGTCCAGCTTCACGTCCTCATACTTCGTCTGCGTCAGTTCCTTGCCCTCCGCATCAATCAGGGACCACTGGTTCCCGTTCCTTACGGCAGCCACCCCGCCGTTAAAGGATGAGGCATAGTCATAATTGCCGAACACTTCCTGCCACATGGCGTCCGCGTACCTTACATACTCGTATTTCCCATCCGGCCTCTTGGCCGCGATCTTCTCTTCCACCAACAGGCCCAGCTCCTGATAGCCGGATTCCGCGGGAGGCACCGCCATTTTATTGCCATCCTTGTCAATGAGGTACACATCGCCGTCCTTGTCCACCACCGGCGCAAGGCCGCTGCCGGTGTAAGCGCCTACGGTCGTGTACTTGCAGTTGATCTCGATGTCGCCCAGGCGGTTGATGAAGCCCCATTTATCGTTCTTCTGGATGGCGCAGAAATTATTGCTGTAGACGCCCACGTCCTGGAAAGAGCCATATTCGTAATCAAACACGTAGGCGATCTGCTCCGCGGTCTGCGTCATGTATTCCGAGGACAGCCTCCTCTTGGAAGCGGTCTCCAGGATTTCGAAGCACTGCGGATAATCTTCCGCTGACAAATACGCCTCCAGGCTGCAGTCATAGGCTTTCGGCTCCGTCGGGTATTTCTCCAGGAAGATTTCGCACCAATTCTGCCAGTCATTCTTATTGCCCTGGGACTTGTAATACTCGGCCACTTCCACATAGACGTCCACGTCCGGCTCGATCGCCAGCGCGGCCACGTAATTATCGATCGCCGTCTTGGTAATCCCCTGGGCGGCATTCTCCCGGGCGATCTTCAGGTAGTCCGTGACTTCATCCGCGCTTTCCGTAGCGGAGCTAGCCAGCTTGAACCATGAGACCAGCATCAACACGATCAACACGATGGGTAACAAGTTTCTGTAGTTCTTCATACGCAAGCTCTCCTATATTCCAGATAATCCTATTGCTATTACCGTCCCGACCAGGACGCTGGGGCCGAACGGGATCACATCCTTATGCCCCTTTTTCCTCGTCGCCATCAAGAGGATGGAAAGGAGGAACGCCGCCACCAGGGAAAAAAACAAGGAGTTGATGGCTCCCCATAAGCCCTGGTACAGGCCGATGAGCGCAAACAGCTTCACATCCCCCATGCCGAGGCTTCCCCGGAAAAGCACTTTAATCAGTAAGAAGAAGCCTCCCAGGACCAACGCCCCTACCCCGCAGTCAACGGCGACCTGCAGGAAGCGGTCCGCCATGGAAGCGGCCGCATCCCCATAGACTAACCCCCTGGAAAGCACATCGACCGCCAGGACCGCCAGCCGCGCCCACAGGGCGGCAAGCAGGAACTTGTTCGGGATCTTCTGCGTCCGATGGTCCACCGCGGCAATGGGGAACAGGAACGCCACCAGCGCCAACAGCCCGACACGGTGGATCGGCTCGGACTTGTATACCGTTTGAAACATGTAAATGAGCGCCACGAAAGAGCCAAGCTCCGCCGCCAGGTATAAGAACCTGGACGGCGTATTGGGGAGGAGATCCCTCCAAGGAAGGGCAAGCAGCTTCTCCCCCCTTAAGTAACAACATGCCGCCGCATAACCAAGCCCCGTGGAAAGCAGCATCATCGCGACCTCGATCCCAACTGTCAACATATCATTCTGATTCATCTTCCTTATTCGCCTCCCGCAGGTTCCGGAGAGGCTTCCTCGCCCGCAGGCTCCGGATTCTTGGAAACCACCGTCTTGGGCGCGCCGTTGCCATATCCTGTCACCAGCTCGATCGTCACGCCGCGCTTCTCAGACTTCGCGATGATCTCTTCCATCTTTTCCTTAAACCCTTCATCCTCCGGGATGACCAGGACGACCCTATTGGTGGCGCCAGTGCAGTCATGAGGATCTGTCTGTCCCTTGCTGGTATAGACCTGGGTCTTGCCACTGGTCGTCGCGGTAATGGAACCGCAATACTCCTCGATCGTCGACTGTAAGACATCATCATTCAGATTCTCCAACGTCTCGGCTTCACCAAGCGGGTTGAAAGAATGGATCGCCACAAATTCATTGGTCTCCGGGTTATAAAGGTCGATGCCGCTGTTATTTCCTTTTTCGATAAAGCTGCTGACTTTCAGATATCCTTCATCCCCCATGTCCGCGGTCACTTGCTTTCGGATGAATTTGGCACGCTCAGAAGGCTCCATCTGCGTCCATATGCTCTCATTCGCCTTTGTAATGGTCTCCGCCACATCCTCCGACGACTTATAAGTGACCTCTCCTGACAGCCAGCCATGGGTAATGGCCGTCTGACGGAAGTGGAACGTGAAATCCAACGGAAGCAACGGTATGACCTTGGCATCATAGGAAACCCGGATGGTGATCTCATTGGACCCATAAGGGAAAAGGGAGGATTGGGTGAAATCCAGCCCATCCAGATACTTGCCGCTTGCAGAAGGGACCACGCCCAACTGCCGCAGGAAAGCCTCCGTATCTTTGCCGCTGTCGCACAAGTGCTTCTTACAGAAAAACTTCGCCAAGGGGGCCGCGATCAGGCGGGACTTCGCCATTTCCAAGCCTTCGCTGGCAGCCAGCTTGGCAATCCCGAAAATCAGCTTGGAGGGATCGTCCGCAATGGCCTCTATGGAGTTCTCGATCGCCTGCCCGCTTGCCTCGATGTCGTCAAGGGATGAATTAATGGAATCCCATGCGCCGGTCAAGGCTTCCTCGGACAAGTCTGAGTTCGGCAATTCCGCAACCGTCCCTTCCATGTCTTCCATGGAAGAGAATACCGCGCTGATGTTGCCCATGATTTCATTCATTTCTTCCGTGTCCTTCTTGCCTGCCGCCGCAAGCTCCGCCTCGCTCTGCGGGAAGCCTGTCAGGGAATACAGGTAACTGTACTGGGACAGTTCCTTCGCCGTGGCACTGATCGCCACGCCGATCCTTTCCTGGATCATGCAGATGTTCACCAGGGTCAAGACCGTCACAATGGTAAACATGAACATGGACAAGGAAACCGTGGCCTCTATCGTGATAGACCCTTGTTCTCTCTTCTGTCGCGTATCCATCTTTCCTCGCATTCTGCCGCCAATTGGGCGGCGCTTGATTCCTCCCTTACGCCGACGGCACAGGCAGGTCAATATCCTCTGATGTCCGAGGAAGTAAACGTATACCAGCCGCTATCCGAAGCCGGATTGTTCTCCACATCCGCAAACAGCGGCAGCGCCAGCATGGTGGGCTTTACCTGGATCGTGGAAGTCACCTGCACATAGACAGAGGACTTGCTTAGGACGTAATCTGATAACGTGGCGCTGGACGGGTCGCTTACAGGAGGCTGCATCGCCATATTCACCTGGATGACGTCCGCCGTCCGCTTCAAGACGGATTCCTGGTTCGCGAACAAGCCAATGATCAAAAACAGCCGCAAATAATCGCTGTAAGCGAACGCGATCAGGGACGACAAGCCGGAGCCATCTCCGCCCTCTCCTCCCGTACTGCCGACGCTGGGATCCGCGCTGGCATTGTCGAAGATGCTGTCAAGCTGCTCATTCAAGGTATCTTTCAGCTTTCCAGCGCCTTCTTTTGCAGACTCTTTCACTTTCGAGACCATCTCTCCCTTATATTGTTCTACTATCCCACCTACCTCGGAGATTTTGCCAGTGATTTTACCCTTAATGGAATTGAGCTGATCCAAAATTTTATTACTTGCTTCTTCAATACTGCCCGTTATTCCATTCCGGACATCCTGGACCGCCTGCACATAAGGACGAAGGGCCGCTCCCGAATTCTCACGTAAGAGCTGCACCACCTGCTGCTCAATCTGGTAAACGATCTCCGACTGGTTCGGACCCTCCTGGGCCAGCCATTCATCCAGGCCATCTAAGGTATCATTGACAGTGGCGGTCACAATATCCGTCCCGCTGTCGTCCATCAGGTTCTCATTGAGCGCATTCTCCACCAGGGTGCTTACCTTTTGCATGGCCACTTCGACATGGCGGGTGATCAGATCATCAAAAGCGCCGCCCACACGGTTCTCAAATTCTTCTGTATTATCGTTAATGAATTTCGTCAGCTCCTCATCCGCCATATCCAGGAGCTCTGTCAACTTCTCCGTGCCCGCGTCAATTACCTTTTTACCAGTTTCTTTCAAAAATTCCGCGGTTTCCTCCTTCGCAAGAGTCACCATGCCGCTAATAGAAGTACGCCAGGTATCCTTGCTCTTAAATAGGGGCACCTTCTCTCCGTCTCGAAGCTCCACCAGGTCAATGCCCGATTCACAGCAGGCGATTCCAATGATCAGGATGGCCTGGATCAACGGCACCGGGATGATGCCCAGGGTCGCCGCAGAAATCGGCGTGGCGATAGCCAAGGCCTCGCTTCGCACTTCAGAGCTCATGAAAGCGTATATCACATTGAACACGAAACGGATGGCGAAGATGGTCCCATAGGCTTTCGCCAGGTTGTCTGCGTTCTTTCCCCCGTAAATGACATATTCCACTTCCTTGCCATAAGCATAATTATACTTGGCATTGATGGGATTCAAGGTCAGGGTCTTAATATCCTCTTCCCCGGCCTCCTCGCCGTCATGATTTTTCTCATACTCCTTGACCAGCGTGTCATAGCTGAACATGCTCAGGATATAATCTGATACATATAGGTTGTCCCTAAGGTCCGTGGCCAGGTCGGCGATCGCGTTTAACAATCCCTGGGAAAACAACGAAGAAATCCCGCTAGCGGAAGAAGCGGAATTTTCATCCGGCGTCAGGTCCATGCTCTTCGTCGTGTAATTGCTCCCACTGGAAGGCAAGTTTGACAGCCCCGAAATCTCATGGGAATTAGAAATGTTGCCCTTTTTCGCTTCATCCTTGCTTCCGCTGGCATTTGAGCTAAAACTGCTCTTTACTTTGTTATAAAGGTTCTCGCCGTTTTCCTGATCCTCCTTTTTCTCAGTCGTATCCGTGTCGCCGGTCCCCGCGGCATTGAACTTGGAATGCAGGTAATCATAGAACTTCGGCTTATTGCTGATGGTCAGGTCCGCCGCGCTGTCCCCCTTGTTCCAGGTAATGTCCACCGGCTTTCCAATGACGAACTTCCCGCTCACCCATCCGCTTACCTTGGCGTTCAATTCAGCCGTCGTGGTCGGGACATGCAGCAGCTCATAATCACCAATACTCGATTTCAACAGATTTTTCAGGGAATTATAATCACTGATCTCCCCGATATAGGTCCCGAAGAACTTGTAGCTGTCAATCTGGGTCAACATGTCTTGCAGGTGCGGGATGACGTTATTGATACGGTCGATCAGCTTCTGCACCTCGTCCGCATCCAAATAAGAGGAAGCATCCTTGATCTCCGCCTGATCCTGCTTCGCCATGGAGGTATCTTTCACGTCCGAATCCTCCGTGGTCTTCTGCCAGGCGTCCGCTTTCTGCTCCAGCGTCCCGCCAGGCTTGACACAATCATAAAGCTTCCCAAGCTGTTCCACCGCATTTACCAGATGAGGCACCGCGTCGGCAATCGCTTTCCTATACTTACTGATCTGCTCATAATTAGCCACGATCTTATTGTTCGTATCCGTCGTGGATGTCTGCGTGTTACCTACGGCATTGGCAAAATTCTTAAGGGTGGGCGTCATCTTCGTCACATTTGTATCAAAGATGCCTGAGTGTGTTTCATAATTTACACAAAACTGGTTATAGTAATCTCCATAAGACGTTTCCACGCCATCACCATCAAAATCGGCCGTGTAGGTCATAAAGCCATCCTGGCCTTTAAAAGCCACGGCATGCCGCATCTCGCTATAGCGCTGGTAAAGCGTCCTCATGGCAGAGGTCCAGGCCGAATAATACTTGCCCCGATCCGTCTGCATCAGGTATTGGAGGCCATAGACCGCGCCTAAATTATCAAAATCGATGGGCAGCAGGTTGCTTTCTGCTTGCACATAGGCGGCTTCCGCGTCATAGTAGTTCTTCAAGGTCCTCCTGATATCGTCTGCATTGGCCGGCTCGTCTTCAGAGTAAGTCGTCATGTCAATATATGCAAGGTCCCAGCTCGTCTTATCGCTATTCGTATAAAACCTCGGAATCATTTCTTTCACGCCGTTCCCCACATCTTCTTCAACGGATTCGGCATAATAATTATAGGTCACATAACCCCGCATATCCCGATTCTCGTTACCATACAGGTCCCGGATGGTCTTGCCGGCAAAGCCGTCCGTCCTTTGCGCATCCGCCGTCCCCTCATACTGTACCTGATAGCCGTCAAACGCGGTCTTTAACAAAGAAAAGAAGCTGGCATTGGTAATAAATTCACTTCGGTTGTAAGCATTGATCTCCGACCAGGCAGCCTGCGCATACTCCATGGCAGTCTGCTGTTCCTTGTAGTAGTTCGTCCTGCCCTCGATCATCTTCGTCTGCTTGCCCAGCGTGGTAAAAGATTCCAAGGCAGCCACAAACTTCATCCCCGTATTGATGGGGGCGCGATATTTCATGAAGTCTATGATCTGCTTCTTTAAGATGGTAGGGTTCGCCAGGTTGGCATCCTTATATTTCTCGACGCTGAAATCCATCAGTTCCATATTCAGCAGGTCCGCCACATTCCCGCTGTCCGCGACCAGTCCCAGCTGGGCCATGATCTTCTGCGTATAAGACTCCGCGTCCTCCTCATCCACCCCTGAGGATGTGATGCAGGTGCGATAATAATCCTCCAGCCGCCCAAACAGATCGTCCATATCCTGGGCCGTGGCGAACAAGCCGTACATATCCTTAAGCTTCGTATCATAATTGGTCAGCGCCGTATTCAGCGCCAGATCCGTGGCGGAAGCGCTGACGGACCGGGCCAAGGACAGTTTGCTGGCATCCACGAAGAGCGCCGACACGGTCAGCATCGGCACTAAGATCAAGACCAGGAAGATGGATACCGCGCCTCTTTGGTTCTGAAATGCTTTCATATATGTCTACCTCACTATTGCCCGGCAAATTCTCTGATAAAGCCGTTGATCTTACTAAATAAGTTGGACACGCCCTCGGCAAACTTCCTGCCAAATTCAAACTGCTGCATGAAATCTATGACCATGTCCGTGTTCCGGATGAGTTCCGGCGTGTCACATACGGGAATCTCCGCACGCACGCTGCCGTCTACGACAGGAGGCGTGCTCCTCCCCAGGAAGCTGATGGGGAAGCGGATCTGATAGTCCGCTTCCACGGAAAACGTGGAATAAATAATCTTATTGTTGAAATTTGCCCTTGCCGTGACGGTCGGGGACATGTTGCTGAAGAACGAAAACGCTTTCCCATTGATCGTTTCTTTCACTTTACGCGCAATATCGCTTGGCACATCGCCTACGCCGAACAGATAGCGGTAAGGCTCGGACTCCAAATTGCTGACGGACGGCACTGCCCCATTCGCCTTGATGGCGCTTAGGATTGGGTCCGCGCAATAAGCCGCGCCCTCAATGGCATAATGGTTGACGACATATTCTATCTGGGTCTTCTCATAGAAGGCGTTCCCCATGTAAATCAAAAAGAAAAGGATAATAAACATGATGGGAAAAACGATGGACGCTTCCATGATCTGCACCGCACCCTTTTCTTTTGTCAATTCCCGTTTGAGCTTTCCTATCATCTTGACTATCCTTTCCTGCATCTTGCCCGCTGCCGGACGCTTATCCATACGTTTACGCGGCAGCACATGGGAGGCATTCCCTGAAAGTCATCCCTGCAGGGAACGTCTCCCCCAAAGTGCCCCTTTCCGTCACCGGCAGCCCCTCCCCTTTCAGGGGAGGCGCCGCCTGTAACGAAAGGCATCTTCTCATACGCCGATCAAGGTTAAGAGTTATTCTCTGCCACCGCCGCTGACAGCACTGGTCGCATTCCCCTTTATGACATCGAACAAGGAATTCAAAAGCCCCGTAATCTGCTCCTGGAAGACCAGCGCCAACAGGACCGCGATGCCGATCAAAACCACGATGGAAACGATGTTCACATCGCCTTCCTCATCCGTGAAGAACTCCCTCAGCTTCATCTTTGCGTACGTGCCTAATACCATAAGACTCTGTACACTCATTGGTAACATCTCCTTTCGTTGGATTATTTTGCTTTTATGTATGTAAATTACAATAAAGCCCTATGAAACGCCCAGGTTGGTGAAGATGGGGATCAGGATCATGACTAAGATTCCCACGAACATGATGCAGATGGGGATCATCAGCTTGCTCGCGGCTTTCTCCCCTTCCCTTCTTACCAACTGCTTCTTCATCTGCCACACTTCCTTGCTCTGCTCCTGGAGCATCATGGTCAGCTCGCTGTTGCCCTTGGTGACGCCCTGGATGATGGTGGAGGTGAACTTCTTGACTTCCGGGATGATGCAGCGTGTGCCGAAATTATAAATCGCGTCCACATCCGCCATGCCGTTGTTCATGTCGTTGACGGAAGCCTGCATCTCCTGGTAAATGGTGGACGTGCCGCCCATGGCCACTTCCTGCCAGGCCTCGCGCAGGATCATGCCCGCGTTGGTAAGCAGCGCCAGCTTGGAAACGACCTCGGAGAAGTCGTGGAGCAGCTCGTCCGAACGGTCCTTGATCTTCTTCGTCGTCAAGGTGCCGTAATAGTAGTAGGCGGCCCAAGTGAACATCAACCCGATGAGCACCGCCAGGATTTCCGAGGTCAGCCCGTAGAAGGTGAACGAAAGCACGAACACCGTCATGGAGATGGAAATTTGCTGCGCATGCACCACGCGGAGGTAATATTCGGAATATTTATTGCCATACAGGACGTCCATCTCCTGGCGCAGCTCCCTGTCCTTTTTGCCGGTATATTGATACTTGAACGTCTCCAGCACGGCATAGCCCATGCCGTAGATTTCTTTCAGGGGGAACTCCTTTTCCTCCAACACGTCGAACATGGAATTATACTTTTTCCCTTTCAGGAAAAAGATGAGCCAGACTATCAGGGAAAGCGCCCCCAGCGCGATGATTGCAAAGTCTAATATCGTCAAGCCTGTCATGCCCGCCACCTCCTACAACTTGATATCCAATACGGACTTGCCCACGAAGTACGCGACCACGAAGATGACCAGCGAAAAAGTCGTGGACATGATGCCGGTGGGGGTCACGAAGTTCTTGGCGAAATCCGGGCTCATCATCTTGATGATGCCGATCAGGGCGATGGGCATCACCACCATGATGTTCTGCTCTGTCTTATTGGAGGTGACAAGCGTCTCAATGTCCTCCCGGATTTCCATCTTGTCGCTCAAGATGCTGTGGGTGTTGCGGATGATGTCCTTCATGTTGCCGCCCTTGCGGTAGCTGATCTTGAACACGTTGGCGAAGCTTAAGATGTCCTCGTTGTTGCTGCGCAGGCCGAAATCGTAAAGCACATCCTCAATAGGCACATTGTTGTGGATCCCCGCCAGGATGACATCCAGCTCCTTTAAGATGAACGCGTTCTCATTATACTGGATCTTCAGGTCCTCATAAGTGGAGAAGAAGGAGTCGTTGACGTTCTTGCCTGCCCCCAAGGAGGTGGTCAGGGCGTCCAGCATATCCCGGAACTGGTGGTTCAGCTCGGTTTGGTTCTTCGCGATGATCGCCTTGGTCCGGGTCGGGATGAACAGCACGCCCGCCGCGATGCCCACGACGGAGGGGATGAGGATGTTCAGCACCCAGGTCACCATGGTAGGCTGCCCGAACTCATCCTTGCCGATGCCGCCGTAGAACAGGTAGCCCACGGCCGCGCCCACCACGAACGCCAACAGGAAGTACAGCGCCTTTTCCAAAGGCTTCATATAATACACCCTGTAATTATAGGTAGGTATGTTGGTCGATGACATATAGTACTGAGGTTCTTGCACTTTCGTTTCTTTCTTGAATAATCCCATAACCTTCTCCTTAAATCTCCGTCCTGATGCCGGACAGCTTTAGCTTGAAATCGTTCTTCATCGGGTTCTTCGTCCGTTTCAGGCTCCCGGATACCTTATCCAACGTACTGTTCTCGTCCTCCTCGAACACATACAGGGGATTTAAGATGATCTGCCCATCTTCATAGCCCACGATCTCCGTGATCTCCATGGTCTTCCTGGACTTGTCACGAAGCCTGGACAGGTGGATGATGATGTCCACCGCAGACGCGATCTGCTGCCGGATGGCCTCCAGGGGAAGCCCCTCCGCGCCCTGCAGCACCATGGTCTCCAGACGGCTCAGCATATCATGGGTGGAGTTGGCATGGCCGGTGGACAGGGAGCCGTCATGTCCGGTATTCATGGCCTGCAGCATATCCAGCGCTTCGCCTCCACGGACCTCGCCGACCACGATCCGCTCCGGCCTCATACGCAGGGAAGACTTGATCAGGTCCCTGATCGTAATCGCGCCCGCGCCGGAAGTATTGGCATTCCTCGTCTCCAGGCTCACCAGGTTTTCCACGCCGACGATCTGCAGCTCGGCGGAGTCCTCTATCGTGATGACACGCTCATCTTTCGGTATGTAATTGGATAAGGCGTTCAGGAAAGTCGTCTTCCCGGAGCCGGTACCGCCGCAGATGAAGATGTTGTACTTCGCGCGTACCAAAAGCTCCAGCTTATCCGCGATCTCCTGGGTGATGGAGCCGTAGGAGATCAGCTTCTCTATGGTCATCGGCTCCTTGGAGAACTTACGGATGGTCAGGGTCGGGCCGCACAGGGCGATGGGCGGCAGCACCACGTTGACACGGGAGCCGTCCGGCAGCCTGGTGTCACAGATCGGGTTCGCCTGGTTGACCTCACGTCCCGCCAGGCCCACGATCCTCTGGATCACGTCCTCCAAGCGGCGCTGGCTTTCAAACTTCTTATCCAGCTTGAACAGGCGTCCTTTCTGCTCTATGAAGATATTGTCCGGCCCATTGATCATGACCTCGGTGATCGTATCGTCCCGGATGATGGAATCCAAAAGGCCGAAGCCTCGGATGGAGCTGTAGACCTGCTGGGTGATGGACACCCTTTGGTCGATGGAGCAGTACCGTCCCCGCAGCTGCTCCGCCACGATCTCCTCAATCTTCTCCTCCAGCTCATCATCTTCCATCTTGCTTAAGGAAAGGTTCTCTGTGACATATCTTTTCACGTCCGCAACAAACTGTTGCTCTTGTTCATAATCCATATGTAGTCAATCCCCCAATCTATCCGGACCGCCAGGCAAATCAAGCGTACCTCTGCGGCAGGCATGCCGCCCGTTAAGCCTGCGGCATACACGTCATCCATCCCGCCGCGCCAGGCAAGCGTCCCTCTGCGACGCGTCAGATGATGTTGTCGAACAATTCCAGCTTCGCGAGGCGCTCCAGCACCTGTGCCGATGTGGCATGCTCGTACTTGGGCGCGCCGCCCAGGCTCTTAACCCCTAAATCATCCAGGGTCGTGCTGGTCTTGTTGCTGAACTTGTTGTAGATCAGATACAGGCGGTTCTGCAGAGGCAGGTCCGCGTTCTGCTCCAGGATCGTAAGCGCCTGGAACGCCCTGCGGGTCTTCTCATTGGAAATCTCGGAGCCATCCCCGATCCAGCAGACGGCGATCGCCTGCCGGGCAAGGCTCAAGCTATCCTTATTTAAAGCGAAATCGGTGTCCAGCACCAGGTATTCATATACGCCCATCGTCTTGATCTCGGAGATCAGCTGCAGGACGTCCTCGCCGCCAAGCTCCATCATATCCAGGGCCACCTTGGGGGCGTCGAAGAAGTATACGCCGCTGTAATCCTGCTTCACGCTGCTTTCCAGCTTTAAGGAAAGGTTGGTCTTCCTGCTCTTTAAGGCATAGATGATGTCGCTTAGGTCGAACTGCCCCTCCCCGCTGAAGAAAGAATTGGAGGAGCCGAACTTCTCCAGGTCAAGGTACAATACTTTCTTGCCCTGGGAAGCAAGATGCACCGCGCAGGCCGCCGCCATGGAGGAAGCGCCCGTCCCGCCGCTCACGGAATTGAACAGGAAGATCTTCGTGCTCTCGTCGTCGGACTTCATGCCGAAGAGGCTGCCCGCTTTCTCTGAATAAATGCTTAAAATCTGGCGGTAAATCAATTCCGCCTTCTGGAACTTGCAGATCGCCACCTGGTCGTTGATGGTGTCAACGCCGAACGAATCCACGAAATAAGCGAAGCCGCACCTCTTGGGCAAAGCCTTCACGTCAATATCGAAAACATCGCTCGCCACAAGCACGTCAATCCTGGCGCTGTCCAGCGTAGCCAGGGCCACATCCTTGTCGGTAAAGGAATAAATCTCAAACTTATCCGCGAACCTGCTGCTGAAGGCAGATACGATCCGCGTCAAATAGCTTTGGTCTTTCTCAAGTATCGCTAATCTGATTCTCATGTACGCGCCATCCCTTTTCGTAAAAATTTCTTATAAAATTATAAAATTTTCACAACTGCGAATCAATATGTGCCAAAATGTGTGCTCATTCTGCAAGACTCTTTTGCCACACTTTTAAAACATCCCACAAAGTCTCCAGGGTCTCCTCCTGCCCCTGCACCCCTTTGCCGTCCATCAGGTGGACCATCCAATCATGCAAGGCCTGGCCGATGCTGGGCTCCTTGATCCGGATCGCCCACTTCCCGTTGACCTCATAAAGGAGGATGCCCTGTTTCGCGCTGGACAGCATCGCCAGGTCGTGGGGAAATTCCACCGTGAAATCATTCAAAATCCTGGCCTTGGCCCCGTTCTGGATGGACGCGGACAACTTAAGGACCAGCTCCTCCCGTTTCGCGGCATCCGCCACCTCAAGCGGCTTCCCGGGAACGTCGAACTGCCTTCCCGTTTCCAGGAAAGTACGGACGCCCTCCCGCGTAAAGGCCATATTGAGCTTCTCGTGGGATAAGGAAAAGCCAGGCTGGGACATCAGGCAGCATAAGCCGTCCTCAAGGGACGCGTCCCAGAAAGCCTTCCATGCCTGCCCCGCATCCTCCACGTATTCCACCAGCTTACGGCATGAGGCCGCCAAATTGGCGAAGCAGATGCGGAAATACTCGATCTGTTCCTTTTCTTTCAGGTAAATCGCCGTCTGGCAATCCTGGGAAAAGCATACCACGCCGTTGTGGGTCAGGAGGAAATACGGAAGCGGGTCCGTATATTGGACGTTCACCAGGTCGCTGTAATAATAATAAACATGGTACTGCTGCCCGGACAACACGCAGCCGGGCAGGGAATTGCGCACACATTCCAGGTTGTGGAGGTTATATTTTTCAGTGGAAGCGTCCAGCGCGATGATGTGGGTGATCTTCACCTTGGAATAGTGGCGGTACAGCCACGTCACGCCGTTCTCCAGGACCTTGACGCTGGCAGGGACCGCCATCCGCACGCCAGGCTCCGGGCAATCCATCTCCTCGGCCAGGACCAGCTGCACCAGCCTGTCAATCTTCGTATAGCCTTTGAAGATGGCCGCTTCCTTTTCCCTTACGTCGTCCAATTCCGGCAGCCCGCGCTCCTGGTCGTCCCTGGGCCTGGACAGCCACAGGTCCGACACGTCTTTTAACATCTCCGTGACGGCTTCCCGGGACCGGTAAGCGGCTTCTCCTTCAAATAACATGTCATGGTATTGTTTCAGTTGCTGTGATTCCTGGGGGGATAATTTCAAATAGTAGGCTAAGGCTTCCATCGCGCGGTAGGACAAAATACGCCCGCCCGTCAAAGCCTTATGGATCGTGGTCCGTTCCACGCCGGATTCCCTGGATAGCTTGGATATGGTGATGCCTCTGCCCTGGATCAACTGATTCAGGTATTCGCTGAACATAGACATGCCAAGGCCCCCTCTTCGACCAGTCAATTCTTGCTAGTAACCTTATGTCATTATAATTTCTTTCTTCCCCAAAAGTCAATATTAAGTTTAATTCCATTCGCGCTTATTAAGTTTAATTTACCGTCCCTTTGCCTATGCCTTGCCTGCCTACACGCCCGCCAGGACGTCGAAGGTCCCCGCCACGTTGAGCCGCCCGTACCCCCATTCGCGGTTGGGGTAATAGAGGTCCGGGTCCCGGGAAGCCCCTCTGATAAAGTAATTCTTGACCTCCTTGCTCTCCATCAGCTCCCGGTTCTGCTCCACCACGGCCCATTGCATGAACTGCGCCACGCCTCCCGCCGTGACGGCCGCAGCCAGGCTCCCTCCCGTCTGCCTGCCATAGACCGTGAAGACGTCCACCGCCGGCGCGGCGAACACGGGACGGACCTCCCCCGTCCTGGAGAACCCTCTCCCGGAATCCAGGTAGAAGCTGTTGTTGAAATCATGATAGCCGGACACCCCGATGACGCTTTCCGCCAGGGAGGGCTCCGTCAGCGTGATATAGGGGTCCGGCTCCAGGAAGAAGGTTTCCGAGGATAAAAACTCCGTGATGGGAAGCCACAGGTTAAACGTGCCGTTATGGACCTTGCCAACGGCGGAAACCCGGAAATTCCAAACGCCCGCGGTCGGGTCCTGGAGCCGAAACAAGATGAGCTCCTCCCCCGAGACCGGCTCCACCAGCACGCTGGAAACGGTAAGGCGCGTCTTATCATAAATAAAGGTATAGGTGACGCTCTGGTCGATGCCAAGGCGCAGGGGCGGCACGGTCTCGCCGCCCGGGGTGCGGATGGCGATGTTGAAGATGTCCGGGATGTTGCCCCAGAATTCCATCAAAAAGCCCCTGTTATTTTCCCCTACATGCACTTCCACGTCCTTATAGTCCTGGGGCTGCATACAGGGGGCTTTCGCGTCATGCGGCTTGGGGCACTGCTCCAGCAGCCCGCTATAATGGTGGGCGGCGTTGCCTTCGTTCCCGCCGCAGACGACCAGGGCGCGGCTCCTTTTTACGGCGATGCTGTTCAAGTACCTGGACAGGGCGGAGTTGCCGCTGTGGTCCCCATAGCCGGTCCCGATCCCCAGGCAGATGACCACGGGGCGTCGGAACGTATCCGCGAAGGAATCCGCATATTTTACCGCCAACATGATATCCTGCTCTTCAATGGCGCGGACGCCCTCCGGGATCAGGTAATAGTCCCGCAGATATTTCTTGCAGTCCTTTAATTTGACCGCGACGATCTGGGCGTCCGGCGCGGCTCCCAAGAAAAGGGTGCCGCCCCCGAGGCGGCTCCCCGCCGCCACGCTGGCCATGGCGGTGCCGTGCCCCTCCACATCCCTGCTGGGGACCACGGCGTAAGGGTCTAGCGCACGAAGCGCCCGGTCGATGTCCTTGCGCGTATACTCGCTTCCAAATAAAAAGCCCTCGGGAGGGGTTCCCGTCTGGTCCTCCTGGTCCCAGATGGCTAAGATGCGGCTATTGCCGGATTCGTCACGGAACACTTCCCGGGTATAGTCGATCCCGGAGCTGATGATGCAGACGACTACGCCATTCCCGGTCAGGCTCAACGGCTGCCTTTGCACACGGGTGATGCCGGAGGCGGTCAGGCTGCCGGGGTCGAAGGCAGCGCCGGGCGTCCCCTGGCCGCCCCGGATCCTCATAAGGGCATATAGTTTCGGTATTGTCTGGTATTCCTCGGGCCCCGCCATCAACGGCGGAAGACCCAAGCTGTTGATATAAACGAAATGATAAAGATTGTCCAGATTCACAGAACAAAAGTCCATGCCCTCATCGGGCATGCGGCGGACCGGGTAATCCACGATCACGTCGCGGTACTGTTCGGAAAGGATCTTCTCCCTGCAGTCCATCTTGCTTTTCCTGCCGCCCGGGCGGGCGGTCCTTCACGGAAGCGGTTACATTATTGTATGAGGGCCTTTTCCGAAAAATGCGCTAATACTCGATCCCCCGGCGGGCACGGACCCCTTTTTCAAAAGGGTGCCGGACGGCCTGCATCACCGTGACGTAATCCGCTACGTCCACCAGGGACTGCGCCGCGTCCCGGCCCGTCAGCACGATCTCGGGAAAGCAGGGGGCAGGCGCGTCCGGGGCGCCCGCGCCGCCCGCCTCATTTAAGACCGCGCGTAAAAGCCCCTCGTCGCATAGCCCCCACTTTACGGGATAGGTCACTTCATCCAGGACGACCAGGTCACACATATGCGTCCGCAGAAGCTTCAGGATTTCTTCCAGGATGGCGTCCTGCGCGGCCTTTAGTTCCTCTTTGTCCGCATCCGTCAGCTTGGAATAAAAGCCATAATGGCGGGGCAGCCGCAGGACCTTGACCTGCGGGAGCCGTTCCAGGACGGCAATCTCGCCCGTTTCCCTCCCTTTCATGAATTGGGCGAACACCACCCGAAGCCCGCGGCCCGCGGCCCGGACCGCCAGGCCTACGGCCGCCGTCGTTTTCCCTTTTCCTTTTCCCGTATACAACTGAATCATCCTGACACCCTTTTATCGAACACCACATATTTCGTCTTGGAAAGCAGTTCCAGGTAATTGGAGCGAAGGAATTAATTTCCCAGCATCTCTTCCAGGACTTGGCTAGCCGCATCCAACTGGTTGTCGGGATGGGAATCGTCGCCATAATAGGCTTCGCCGTCAAAAACACATTCCACATCCGGCTCGATGCCGATGCCATGGATATTGTTGCCATTGGGCGTATAATAACTGCTTACGGTCACTTTCACGGCGGATTCATCCTCCAAGGGAATGATGGACTGGACGATCCCCTTGCCATAAGTAGTGGTCCCCACCAGGGTGCCGATGCCGTAATCCTTGATCGCCCCGGCAAGGATCTCCGAGGCGCTGGCGGAATTGCCGTTGACCAGCACCACCAGGGGAACCTCCAATTCATGCTTCCCGTCGCAGGTATATTCCTCCCGATAGCCGTATTTATTTTCCGTGTAAACGATCATGCCCTCCGGCAGGATCATCTGGGCGATGCGCACCACCGCGTCCAGGCTTCCCCCGGGATTGCTGCGCAGATCCAGGATAAGGCCGTCCATCCCGTTTTCCCTCGCCTTGGCCAGGGCGTCCGCAAACTGCTGGACTGTGATGTCGTCGAACTCCGTAATCTGGATATAAGCCTTTTGCTCATCCAGCATCCGAAATTCCACCGTGGGAATATCCACCTGCCTGCGCTGCACGTCGAAGCTCATGTAATCGTCGACCCCGTCCCGGACGATGGTCAGGTTCACATAAGTCCCGTCCTCGCCCTTGATTAAAGCCACCACATCGGTGGTCGACATCCCATAGGTGGACACCCCGTCCACTTCAAACACGATATCTTCTTCCCTTAGCCCCGCTTCCTGGGCAGGCGTCCCGTCGTACACCTTGACGATCTTCGGATATGAGGTCGCCGTATCCAACTGGATCCCCGCGCCGATGCCATAATAGATGCCCTGGGTCTGGTCCATCAGGTCCGCCAGCTCCTGCTTGGTATAATATTCGGAATACGGGTCGCCCAAAGAACGCAGGATCCCTTTGTAGATCCCCTCCTGCATCGCTTCGTCGTCAATGTCCTCGTCCCGGTAATAATAATACCGGATCATTTCCTCGATCGTATCGATCTTCTCCTGGACGCCGCCGTCCGACAAGGCGGGGCTGTTCTTAGAGGTCTCGACGCCGTTCACCCACCGATCCACGTGGACCGCCAGGAATACCACGCAGATGATGAAAAGGGAGACCGCCATGCCGGCCACAAGCCCGCCATAGAAATATCCCTTATCCTTTTCCTTACGCCCTTGGGCCCCTGCCCCAGGATCCCCCTCCTTAAGCTGGGCTTCCTTACGCCAATAATCCTCATTCCAAAATTGATTGCTGCCGCTATTGTCTTTCGTTCCGTTCGACATTCAAAACGCTCCTTCCGTCCTCTTCTCCCCCGCCAATCCCCCTGGGAATATCCGCCCATCGGACGCTTCGTTATTTCGACAAGTAATTCCATGGCGACACATACGCCCCATCTTTACGGACCCCGAAATGCAGGTGGTTCCCCGTGGCCCTGCCCGTAGCCCCTACCGCCGCGATGGCGTCCCCCCTTTTCACGGACTGGTCCGCAGACACATAAAGGGCGGAGGCGTGCATGTAGATCGTATACAGCCCGTCCCCGTGGTTGATCATCACATAATTTCCCATGGAAGAACTGTAGGAAGCCGCCACCACCACGCCGTCATAGGCGGCATAGATCGCCGTCCCCTTGGGCGCGGCAAGGTCCACGCCGTTATGGAACTGCAAAACGCCTAACGTAGGATGGATGCGCTCTCCATAATCATCCGAGACGCGGGTATAGTCCGCCAACGGGAACTTGAACATTCCCCCGTCATATGTGACCACTGCCGCGTTCTGCTGCCGCAGCCGCTCCTTTTCCTCCTCCACCAGACGCTCCAGCTCCGCGATGAGGGCGTTCTGGTCGTCAATCTCCTGTTCATATTCCCGGATCGCCTGTTCCTTATTGGAAATGTCGGTCTCATATGCGACGATCTGGTCACGCTTTGCCTCGATCAGCTCCTCCACCTGGGCCTGCTGTTCCTCAACGGCCTGCTTCTGCTCCTCCAGGTAATCGCGCTCGACCTCAAGCTGTTCCTTGCAAAGCTGCACGTAATTACGGTTCAATAAATACTCTTCCCACAGGTTCCGATCGTATTCATATACGCTGTTAATATAATCGACGCGGTTAAGCAGCTCCCCGAAGCCTCCGGCGCTCAAAAGGAGCTCCCATACGGAGCTCTTTTTCTCGGCCTCATACATAAATCTTATGCTGGTCTTCGTAAGATCATACTGTTCCTGCACCTTACGCTCGGCCTGCTCCAATTCAGAGGAAGAAAGGAGCAGGTCCGCCTCCTTGACGGCGATCTCGTTTTCCAGCCTCCTGATGTCGCCCTCGATCTGCGCCAGGTTCTCGTCCAGCTTGGAGACATAGCTTTTCAGGTCGCTCTTCTCCCGTTCCAGCTCTTCCTTGATCTTCTTTACGTCGCTCAAACCGCTCTTTAAGCCCTTGATGTCTTCCTTTGCCTGGTCAATCTCCTTTTCCTTGGCATCGATGCTCTCCTGCGTCACCTTGCCGTCCGTGGCCGCCCTTACGTCAAGCGGGACCGCCTGGCCGACAAGCAAGGCTGCGGCGAGCATATGGATCAAAAAGAGCGGCAAGGCGGCCTTTGCCTTCCAGTCCAACTTCATACCTGCCCCCATCCGCGGCTTTATGGCGATCCTGGCCGGACGCGTCCCCGCTTTGTTAGACATCCAGATGCTTTTTCACCGTGGACATGCTGCCGAAGAAGCCGATTCCCACCCCTACCAGCAAAGAGACCGGGGTCAGGAAGCGGAAGATCTCCTCCACGGAAAGGAAGTCCAACAGGCTGCTTAGCATGGCGAAACGGTCGACCACATATTTTAACAGGCTGTTATACCCATTATAGATGATCACCAACGGGATTGCCGCCCCCACCAGGCCGATGAGCACGCCCTCCAGGACAAAAGGCGCACGGACGAAAAAGTCCTTGGCGCCGATATATTTCATGATGTTGATCTCTTCCTTCCTCACCGATATGCCGATCGTCACCGTGTTGCTGATCAAGAAGATGCTGACCACTAAGAGGATGACGATGATCGCCACGAACACATAGGAGATCAGCCCGTTCACGCCGCTGAACGTGTTGGCCAGGCTGGGCGAATAATTCAGATGGTCCACGTCCGGGATGGACTGGATGAACGTCACCAGGGCGGGCTGCTGGGAAATGTCTTTCATATAGACGGAAATGTTGTCCATCCCCTCCAGGGGGTTCTCCCAAAAATCATCCGCATCCGCGTGCAGATGGTTCTCCCGGAACCATTCCCATTCCTCGTCCGCGCCGTGGAACTGCGTACGAAGCACCTCCGGCCTTGCGTCAATGATCCCCTGGACCTCCGCCATGCGCTCTGTACTCGTCCCCTCGGTAAAGAAGACCGTCAGGCAGATTTCTTCCTGGATGGTCTTCACGATGTGCTGCGCGTTCGCCACCACGGCAAAGAACACGCCCAGCAGAAACAGGCATGCGGAAATCGTCGCCACGGAGGCAAGGGAAAACCACTTGTTGCGGAAAATGTTCAGGATGCCCTGCAGCAAGGTATAGAAAAAAGTATTAATCTTCTTCATTATCATCGTAGATGCCTTCCTCCATGTCACTGACAATCACGCCCTTTTTCATGGCGATCACCCTTTTCTTCATGGTATTCACGATCTCACGATTATGCGTGACCACCACTACCGTGGTCCCGCGCTGGTTGATCTCCTCCAACAGGCTCATGATCTCCCAGGAATTATGGGGGTCCAAGTTGCCGGTAGGCTCATCCGCCAACAGGATGGAGGGGTTGTTCACCAGGGCCCTGGCCAACGCCACCCTCTGCTGCTCCCCGCCGGACAGCTGCGTCGTCTTCGCTTTATATTTGCCGGCCAGGCCTACGGTAGCAAGGACCGCGGGCACGTTGTGGCGGATCTCCCGGTTGGGCGTCTCTACCACGCGCTGCGCGAAAGCCACATTTTCATAAACATTCCGGTCGTTCAACAGGCGGAAGTCTTGGAACACCACGCCAAGGTTGCGGCGGAACGTAGGTATTTTGCGATGCTTGATCTGGGCCAGGTCCTGCCCCATGACATAGACGCTCCCGCTCGTGGCGGTCAGCTCCCTTAAAAGCAGGCGGATCAGGGTGGATTTGCCCGAACCGCTGTCGCCCACGATGAACACGAACTCCCCCCGATAAATATTCAGAGTGATGCCGTTGATCGCCGGAGACCCCTTGGAATACGCCTTCGTGACATTATCCAGGTAGATGATGCCATTCTCTTCCATGATCTGCTTCTGCTTCTGTAATTTCAGCTCTTTCCTTTTCGACATGTATCCGTTCCTTCTCTGGCTTGGACGCCGCATCGCCCGCCCGCGGCCGCCGCGTTCCCATCGCGCCGCCGTGCCCCGCGCCGTGCGCCCTGCAGCGCCCTCGTCCTTAATAATCGTAACTTTCCATATAACTCATGTATTTGACCACCATCATCGCGATCTTAAACGTGATGGCGTCCTCGAAGACCCGCAGGTCCAGGCCGGTGCTCTTCTGCAGCTTGTCCAGCCGGTATACAAGGGTATTCCGGTGGATGAAAAGCTGCCTTGAAGTCTCCGACACGTTCAGGCTGTTCTCAAAGAACTTCATGATCGTGGTCAGCGTCTCTTCATCAAACTCTTCCGGGCTCTTATTGCCGAAGATCTCATGGATAAAAAGGCGGCACAGGGGAATGGGCAGCTGGTAGATCAGCCTGCCGATGCCCAGCTCGCTATATGCGATAATGCTCCTTTCATCAAAGAAAATCTTCCCCACGTCCAAGGCCATCTTCGCTTCTTTATAAGAACGGCTTACCTCCTTGATCTCGTTCACCACGGTGCCGTAAGCCACCCGTATGCCCTTAAGCCCCTCCCGCCGCATGCCGCTTTCGAGGGAACGGGCCACCTTTTCGATCTCCTTGCCGTTGTCATTATCCGACACATCCTTGACGATGATGACGCCGTTCTCATCCACGGCGGTCACGAAATCCTTGCTGTTCGCGCCAAAATGCGCCCTGGCCAGCTCCAGCATGTTGCTGTCCTTGCCATCGTCCGCTTCCAGGATCAGGACGACCCTGGCGGCATCCGTCTGGATATGCAGCTTCTTGGAACGGCTATAGATGTCCACCAGAAGGAGGTTGTCCAGAAGCAGGTTCTTGATGAAGTTATCCTTGTCGAACCGCTCCCTGTAGGCCACCATCAGGTTCTGCACCTGGAACGCCACCATTTTGCCTATCATGTAAACGTCTTCGCCGCTGCCCGCCACGACCAGGACATACTCCAGCTGCTGGTCGTCGAAAATCTTAAAATATTGGAAAGACTGGATCTCCTGGGCATCCGCGGGGGACGCGGCAAACTGGGCCACGGCCTTGGAACACTCCGCGAAATCCCGCGTGGAGGCGACCTCCTTCCCATCCACGTCCATAACGCACAAATCTATCTTGGCAATGCCCTTCAACCCGTCTAAGGTATTCTGCAAAATCTGATTCGATATCATACCCTTGCTCCTTTGACCTTGTAAAAATGCAAAAATGTCCCGAACCGCTTTTCGTTTCTCATTTTAATACAAATTTACAAAAAAATCTACAAAAAAGCAATAGGTTTTTATGCTAAATTGCTCGAATCCCCTTGCCGGAGAGCTCAATTTTGCCTTCTTTCAGAAGCTTTCCCACCGCACGCTTGAATTCATTCTTGCTCATGCCCGTTTCCCGCTTGATGATTTCCGGGGAAACCCGGTCGTTGAACGGGAGGACGCCATCGTACTCGCCAAGGATGCGCAGCAGTTCCTCCGCGTCCTTGTTCATCTGGATGTAGGCCTTTTCCCGGATGCCCAGCGTAAGCCGCCCGTCCGGCAGGACCTTGACCACCCTCGCCTGGACGTCCTGCCCAACCTCCACGCCGCCCCCATAAAGCTCTTTTTGGGGGATCAGCGCGGAATACCGGTTGTCCACCGCCACGAAGGCGCCGAACTGTTCGCTGATCTGATAGACCCTGCCCACGACCCGGTCCTCTTTCTGGTAAGGGCTGTCGTTCTGCAGGTCGCGGTAAACGTTCATCGTGGCGCAAAGCCGGGAACTTTTGTCAATATAAAGCGACACCAGCACCTCTTCCCCTTCCTTGACGGGCTTGGTCTGCTGGCGGAACGGCAGCATCAGGTCCTTTTCCAGGCCCCAATCCAGGAACGCGCCAATCTTGCCGGTCTGCGCCACCTTAAGCAGGGCCACTTGCCCCATCATGAGCTTCGGCGTGTTGGTCGTGGCGATCAGCCGGTCCTTGGAATCCCGATAAAGGAACACTTCCAGCTGATCCCCCACCTGGGTCCCCTCCGGGACCTGCTTTGCCGGGAGCAGCACCTTATCATCCTTTTCTTCCTGGTTCGGCGCAAGATAGACGCCAAACTCCACTTTTTTTACGACTTCCAGAATCTGTTTTTCTCCTAACTTGATCATAACTCCTCTTTCTGCCCGCCCAACCGGCGCGGGCAATCTGTTCTTCCCTACTGGTAGTCTTATTTTGTTGCGATTTTGTTTCAAATTTGCATCATTTATGTTACATTTATTACATGTTTAAGACGCTTCCGCCACTCCGCTAGCATCAGCGAAACTCCACGTTTACATAAACATTCCCGGCCCCATCGCGCAGGGAAGCCAGGACGCGTCCCTCTTCCTGCACCACGTAAGGTAAGAGGACGTCCTCCAGGAACGCCTGCTTCTTATATTCCACCCGCAGCATACGGATGCCCTCGGGGAACGCCCCCTCCGGCAAAAGCTCCAGCGCCATATTGACATATTGGGCGTTGTTCACATGATGGTTGGTGTCCAAATGGTGCTTGCGCACCACGATCGGCTCCTCAAAGCGCCCGCCCTCGGGGATGGCGATCTTACGCGGGGCATAATCCATGGGCAGCCTTTCCTCCAACGCATATTTCGCCACCATTTCGGCGGGCGGCACGGCGGGCTTGCCGGTGTCCATGTTCAACAGGCTCCACAGGGAATTTGCCCTCGCCAGCCACTCCCTTTCCATCGTTTTCAGGAAAAAGTTACGATACCCCAAGAAGGAGCGGAACTCATAAGGGAACGTCCCCACCTCCACATCCTCGCACAGACGGGGGTAGCGGTCGATCACGATCTGCCAGGAGGACAAGACCCACGCCATATGTCTTTGCTTCAAATAACCCAGGCCCACGCCCAAATCCTCCGATTGGAACGTGGAGCAATCCTGGAAATAATCCAATAGGGAAAACAGGCTTAACCGCCCCTCGCTATCCGTCTCACTATATCGAATCCTGCTTTGAAAAGAATACATTTCCTTACCTCTTTCCTTCCTTCCAAATAGGCCGGCAAGGCCTATCGTTTCTATTATTACATTAATGCCGGAAATCTGCAAGCGCCAAAATGAGGAAGATTCCTTGTTTTTATGCGGGTTCGGGAAATTGTATGTATTATACAAAAAACCGCGACGGGAGGGAATTAATTTTGGGGGAATTTTCTGCTTGCAAAATGGAAATACTTCCTGTATAATAGTCAGGTAATCGAGACATAGGGCTATCGCCAAACGGTAAGGCAACGGACTCTGACTCCGTCATTTCAAGGTTCGAATCCTTGTAGCCCTG